>JBEIEG010000034.1:0-14622 GCA_040383035.1 Hyphomonadaceae bacterium
CCTCTTTCACACCAGCCGCAACCGCATGCCCTTGACGCATCAAAGCCGTGTTACACGGCGCGCTCTCGTTCCAGCAGGTTGCAACGCCAACAAACGGGGCCTCAATTTCGCGTGTCCCAAGCCCCATTGCATAGTAATAGGAACGATGCGGAGCACGGGCAGCCCCCAAAGTGACATGGCGACTTGGCAGTCTTGATTTATCCCAGATGCGAGTGGTCATAGCTATTCCTCATGAGTCCACTGCCTTATGGCGCGAGAATTATTTTTTTAAAAGCATCTGAACGTCTTTGTGACCATTTGTTGCAGGGTCGCTGCCGCCCGCGAAGCAAGCAGGCGGGATTCACTTACCTTTGAACCCAGTGGCCACCATGAACAGCTCCACACTTTCCGCACGGCTAGACGGCGGCTTAGCGTGGCGCACGTCTTTGAAGGATTGCTTCAAAAGCGTGAGGATTTCAGTCTCAGTGCCACCTTGGAACATCTTGGTTACAAACGCGCCACCAGGGGCCAAGACCCTCATTGCAAAGTGTGCTGCAGCTTCCGAAAGCGCTGCCGTGCGCAAATGGTCAGTCTGCTTATGGCCCACTGTATTGGCGGCCATATCGCTCATCACCAAATTAGGTGCCCCACCTAACAGGTCGACGAGTTGATCTTCCATGCCCTCGGCCAAGAAGTCGCCTTGAATGATTGTCGCGCCCTCAATCGGATCCATGGGCAAAAGATCGATCCCGACCAAGGCAGAGGCACCGCGGCGCGCAACAACTTGCGTCCACCCCCCTGGCGCTGCGCCAAGATCAACAACCCGCCCATGATTTGGGATGAGGTTAAATTTCTCATCCAACTCAATCAATTTGTAAGCTGAACGGGCTCGCCACCCATCTGCGCGAGCCTTGTGGACATAAGGGTCATTCAATTGCCGTTCGAGCCAGCGGGCGGACTGAGCCGTACGATTTTTGCCGGTTTTGACCCGGGTTGGGGTGGCGCGTGTATCGGTTTCGCCAACATCAAACACTACCCTGCGCCTGCGTTCCGGCAATGTTGGCGGAGGACCTTTTTTGGCCCATTTTCCTTTGTCTTTTTCGTCGCTCATGATTTGGCCCGCCTGCGCCTGCGCCGTCGGCGCGGTGGTTCTAACATGGTAAGAATTAGCCCTTCGCGCAAACCGCGGTCTGCAACGCGAAGGCGTAGACTGGGCCATCGGTCCAAAATGGCCTCTAAAATGGCAGCACCTGCCAGCACCAAATCAGCGCGGTCCGGTCCGATGCAAGGTTCGGCTGCTCGCCCGGCTTTGTCGCGCGCCATTAGATTCGCGATTGCCGCCCGAGTATCGTCTTCAGTTATCCATAAGCCGTCAACGAGCCGTCGGGAATAGCGGGCCAAACCTAAGTGAACCCCGGCCAAGCTCGTCACCGCGCCAGACGTACCAACAATATGGGCCTTTCCAGTTATCAAATGCTCGCGAACCAAATCTGGCGCTTCAAACCGAGCCACATGATCTGCCGCACATTGTTTCATGGCAGCGTACCAACTGCGCGTGTCGGCGTGCTCTGGAAACTGATCAGCCAAGGTAACCACGCCAATTGGCGCTGAAAACCAATGTTCTAACTTAGGCCGCCGCTCCACCCCGCGGTTTACAGCCCAAGAAAGCTCGGTCGAGCCGCCACCAATGTCAACAACGAGAGCACCAACACCTTTGGGATCAAATAAGTCAGCAC
The DNA here is from genome assembly GCA_040383035.1 of Hyphomonadaceae bacterium. Lineage (GTDB taxonomy): Bacteria > Pseudomonadota > Alphaproteobacteria > Caulobacterales > Aquidulcibacteraceae > Aquidulcibacter. The sequence continues at coordinate 1,716 of JBEIEG010000034.1, forward strand.
ATCCGATCACAGCTAAACGGGCTTCCTCATTCGGGCTGATAACTTCAAACCGAATCCCGGTCTTTCGTGTAATCTCTTTTAAGAATGAGGTCCCATTGCGGGCAGCTCGGCAGGCTTGGGTGGCAACGCAGCGTAATCGGGCAGGCTTATAGCGCGCGATCTTGTCTGAGCAGGCCTGAAGAGCGGCATAGGTGCGCTGCATCGCTCGTTCAGACAACAAGCCTGTCGCTGTCAATCCCTCACCCAAACGAACGATGCGGGAAAAGGAATCAACCACACGAAAGCCGCCTGGGGCACGCTGTGCCACCAGCAGACGACAATTATTGGTCCCAAGATCCAAGGCAGCGAAACACTGCGCAGGATCGTGCGACGCATGGACGCTCTGAAGCGGGCTACTAACCAGTCCCGTCGCAAGCGTTGAAAGGCCGCCGGCCATATCAAACCTCTATATGCGCCGATACTCAGCGCTTTGTTACCTCTATCGTAACATCCTATTGGCGAAGGGCAATCTCTGCGCATGTTTCACAAGAGGTGCTTGCACGACGAAACAATCGTGCATAACTCTGCTTCTCAGGAAAGGAGCGCCCTCTCATGTTAAATCAAACAGCGAAGTTTCGAATCGGAGAGATCGTTCGCCACAGGCTCTTTCCATTTCGGGGCGTCATTTATGACGTTGATCCGCAATTCGCCAATACCGAAGAATGGTGGGAGGCGATCCCAGAAAATCTGCGGCCGCGCAAGGATCAGCCCTTTTATCATCTTTTGGCCGAAAATGATGAGACTCATTACGTCGCCTATGTTTCGGAGCAAAACTTACTGCCTGACACGTCTGGAGAGCCGGTCGAGCACCCTACAGTTTCAGAACTCTTTACGGACTTTGACGGTAAGTCTTACATGCGGAAGCCAGACATAAAGCTCAATTAGGGCGCGTTTTGATCCGTTTGGATTTAAGTTGTACGCCTATTGAATCGCTCCGCTTGGGTGTAAACTAAAGCCTACAAAGGTTTCAGAATCAGAGGTTTGCGTTGAATACCAAAGATATGGACAGCACACCCCCACCCAATGCCGCTGCGGACTGGACGATAGATCAAAACTGGTCGGCCTATACATCCGAAGAGCATCAGCGTTGGACGCGTCTCCACGAACGCCAGATGCAGATTCTGCCTGGCCGCGCCTGCGATGCATTTATGGATGGGCTCTCGGTTCTGGATCTTCACGGCGAAGGAATCCCTGAATTCGGAGCACTGAACAAGCAACTTCATGCGATTTCTGGCTGGACGATTGTCGCGGTACCGGGCTTGATCCCTGACAACGTTTTCTTTGATCATCTAGCCAATCGGCGTTTCCCCGCCGGCAATTTCATTCGCTCCGAATCCGAGTTTGATTACATCGAAGCACCGGACGTGTTTCACGATATATTCGGCCATGTACCGATGCTGACCAATCAAGTCTTCGCAGATTATATGCAAGCTTATGGTCAAGGTGGGTTGCGGGCCATGAGCCTCAATAACCTCGACGCCTTGGCGCGGCTTTATTGGTATACGGTTGAATTTGGCTTGATCGCCTCACCAGCGGGGCCTCGAATCTATGGCGCGGGCATTTTGTCATCCCCTGCTGAAAGCTGCTTCTGTCTCGACTCACCTTCGCCCAACCGGCTCGGTTTTGATCTACTTCGCGTTATGCAAACGCGCTACCGCATCGATGATTTTCAAGAAACTTATTTCGAAATCAGTGACTTTAATGATTTGTTCCGGGCAACCTCGCAGGATTTCGCACCGCTCTATAAGCAACTTGAAGCTGCCCCAAGCTATGCACCGTCTGAGACCCTGTTTAGCGATACGCTAATTCAGATAGGTGATCGTACCTACAGCCGCGCTGGGCATTAAATGGCACTACTTTCCATCGGCTAAGTCTCGCTTTGACACTATCGTCCTTGCATAAACAAAAAGGCCCGGCGGTTTCGCCGGGCCTTCTGTTTAGAATGTGACTAAAATCACTGGAAGGTGAAGGTCACTTCTGCGCGACGGTTCAAGGGTTCCTTGACGCCATCAGCAGTTGGCTTGGCTGGCTTGGATTCACCAAACGCTTCGCCAGTCATCAGATCACCTGGGACACCGCGAGCAACCAAAGCTTCACGAACCGCAACAACACGCTTCTGAGAGAGCTCAATGTTGTATTGTGGCTTACCGGACAAGTCAGCATGGCCTTGGATCAAGGCTGTCTGATAGTTGCAGGTCTGTGCCGACAACTCTTGCACCGCGTTATCCAGCACGCTGGTCGCTTCCGCAGTCAGGAAGGACTTGTCGTGCTCGAAGTACACCACGAGCGAACGACCGTCACACACAGGTGGTGGTGGCGGAGGAGGCGGTGGTGGGGGTGGCGGTGGAGGTGGTGGAGGTGGCGGAGGGGGTGGTGGTGGTGGTGGTGGTGGTGGTGGCGGAGGCGGTGGTGGTGGCGGTGGTGGCGGTGGAGCTGCGAAGGAATAACGCAGACCTAAACCGATGCCACCAATGCCTGGCAAACCGCTTGTACCCGAACCAGCGCCCAAAGTCAGAGGAGATGTGGTCGAACCACCGATGCCGTTCGAACGAATGCGGCCAGTGCCAGCAAACGACAAATCAGCAACGTTGACGTAGGTATAAGTGAGGTCAGCATTCAAACGCTCAGACAACTTCAGGCCCAAACCGGCAACCAACTGCCAAGCAAAGCCGGTGTCACTGTCATTGATTGAGACAGCCGAAGCGCGGCTCAAAGCCAACAATGGGTTAGAAGCGTTTGCACTGTCAAAAGAGCCAGCGAGCAAGTCAACACGGGCCAAGCCAACACCGGCGCCGATGAATGGGTTGATGTTGCCATCGCGGTTGAAATCATACAGGCCGTTGACCATAGCAGTCCACACGCCGACGTTACCGACGGTCGAGCCGACGCCGCTGTCTTTGAAACCAGCGTTGCCTTTAGCTAATTGTGCTTCAATGCGGAAACCGTTTTCGAAACCATAGCCTAAGGCAATGTTTCCGCCCCAGCCGCCGTCGCCCTTGGCACCCTTGCCAATGTTATAAGGCGACTGACCGACGCCCGATGGGTTTACAGGAGCATCGATATCAACGCTGCCACCGATGCTGTAGCCAGTGCCTGCGCTACCATACCAACCATCAGCGGATACGATGCCTGGCGCGGCTGCCAATGCGATAACCGCAGAGGCGCAAAGCCAAATTCTCTTCATGGGTCTATTTCCCTCATAAATCGATAACGCCCGGTTGAGCGCTCCATAAACCTAATAAACGATGAAATTGAGAGGTCAACCACTTGCTTACGAGTTAGTCATGTCCGAAAGGCCAAATTTGCGTGTTAACTGCAACAGTGTTGCAATAGCGCCTCACGCGCTCAAGCAGCCATTTGGTTCCCCAACAATAACACCAGAACCACACATAAAATGTATCAGATGAGAGATGGTGAGCCCGCCGGGGTTCGAACCCGGGACCTACTGATTAAAAGTCAGTTGCTCTACCGGCTGAGCTACAGGCTCCCAAAAAATTGGGCATCGCGATTCCGCGGTCCGGGTGTGAGCGGCGCTGATAAGCACAGGCCTGCCTCCAGTCAATGCCTAGAGGTGAAGTTCATAGGCAAATGAGCACGCTAGCCAAATTGTTTATCGAATCGAGAATTGTTCAAGATCAAAGCGTCTTCCGTGCAAGTTGGGCTTGACCAACCTAGTCACCACAAGGCAAGTCATCGTGGGGACAATTTGGAATACGCTGCACGGAAGTGAAACTAAATCGATGTTCAATTGCCAGCCACTCGATCTCAATCGCACAAAATTGCTTCAGGTTCGGTTCTTGGCTTTCGCAGTGCTAGCTATGAGCGCGACGGCACTAACCGGTTGTGCAAGCACAGGCGGGCCAAAGCCCTTCGCGTCTAATACCGCCGCTACCAGCGGAGATGACGAAAGTGGCGAGGCCATTCGCGCGGCGGCATCAGATGCCGCGGTTCAGCCATTTCGCGATTTCGGCATAGTTCGGCGGAAAATCCCAGCAGCTTTGGCCCGAATCGGAGATCCGTACGCCCCACCAACGGGACAGAGCTGCGAATGGATCCATTATGAAATCCACCAACTAGACGCCGCGCTTCAGGGAGACGTAGAGGCCGCCGCAGGCCATGATGACAGTTCCATGGCGTCCAAGAGTGGCAATATTGCCCGAGAAGGGGCAACCGAGGCCGTGCGCGGCGTTGGGGCCATGCTGGTCCCACAGCGAGGCCTAGTGCGCATGCTGACAGGGGCCTCAAAGGCCGACCGTTTGTACGCTGAAGCGGAACAGCGTGGCATGGTACGCCGAGGCTATCTGCGGGGACTGGCTGATTCGAAGAAGTGCTGAGCTTAATCGGCGCAGATTTCCCGTCAGCTTAGGCCAACTAAGCCGGATCAAAACCCCATCTTACCCGTAATGCCTGGCGGGCTTCGCTAAATATGCCCGCAGCAATTGCAGCCCGCAAATGTGCCATCAAATCCTGGTAAAAGCCCAAATTGTGCCACGACAATAAGGTTTGGCCCAAAATCTCTTCAGCCTTGAACAAATGATGCAAATAGGCTTTGGACCACCTGTTGCTGGCAGGGCATGTGCTTTCGGGATCGATCGGGTCAGCATCCTCGGCGAATCGGGCGTTCTTGATATTGATCGGCCCGTCCCATGTCCAAGCTTGGCCATGTCGCCCAGCGCGGGTCGGCAAAACGCAGTCGAACATATCAACGCCACGCGCGACGGCTTCGAGAAGATCAATAGGTTTACCGACGCCCATCAGATAGCGCGGCTTGTCTTGCGGCAATTCAGGAACAGTTACATCAAGGGTCCGACACATCAGCTCATGTCCCTCACCGACGGCCAAACCACCAATGGCATAGCCATCAAAGCCAATGGATTTCAGGGCTTCAGCTGATCGTGCGCGCAAATCTGGAAAGATCGATCCTTGGACAATCCCGAACAAGGCTTGGGTCGCGCGGCTGCCCCCAAAAGCTTCTTTGGACCTTGCTCCCCAGCGGGCGGATAATTCTAGCGAAACCAAAGCCTCTTCGTGGGAAGAGCCAAACGTTGTGCACTCATCCAATTGCATAATAATATCTGATCCAATCAGGTCTGCTTGCAATTCAATGGAACGCTCTGGCGTCAGCATATGTTTTGAGCCGTCGATTTGGCTGCGAAACTCAACACCAGCTTCGCTCATTTTGCGCAAGCCAGCTAGTGACCAGACTTGGAACCCGCCCGAATCAGTCAAAATCGGCTTATCCCACCCCATGAACTGATGAAGCCCGCCTAAGCGGGCCAAACGTTCGCCGCCCGGGCGCAACATTAAATGATAGGTATTGCCCAATAAAATGTCCGCGCCCGTGGACTTCACTTGATCCACACTCATGGCTTTAACTGTGGCTGCAGTCCCGACTGGCATAAAGGCCGGGGTTCGGATCTGGCCACGCGGCGTATCCAGCACGCCTGTGCGCGCGAGACCGTCAGTTGCGTGTCTAGTAAAGGTAAAGCTCATGAAGTGGGTGCTTTCCAAAGCAAACTCGCGTCGCCATAAGAATAAAAGCGGTAGCGGGCGTCAATGGCATGGCGATAAACGTCACGCAAAGCTTCCATCCCAATCAAAGCACCGACCAACATTAAAAGCGTCGATTTTGGCAAGTGAAAATTGGTGATCAGCCCATCAACCACTTTGAAGCGATAACCCGGCGTAATGAATATAGAGGTGTCACCGCCGCCATAGGTGATCTGGCCATCTTGATCGACAATGGATTCAAGCGTCCGCAAGCTTGTTGTACCGACAGCAATCACACGCCGACCTTCTGCCTTGGCGCGCGCCACTGCGACCGCCGTCTGCGCGTTGACTTCATAAGTCTCTGAATGCATCACATGATCTTGGATGTTATCGACCTTGACCGGCAAGAAAGTCCCTGCACCGACGTGCAAGGTCACCCAATGACTCTCAATCCCGGCTTCATCCAAGGACTTCAGAAGATTGGGGGTAAAGTGAAGCCCCGCAGTTGGCGTAGCCACAGAGCCTTCAGCGCGAGCATAGACTGTCTGATAATCCTGCGCGTCTTGGGCATCGACGGCACGCTTGCGCGCAATATAGGGCGGCAAAGGCATGGAACCAAATTGTGCAATGGCTTGGTCGAGATCCACCCCTGATTTTGAAAACGTGAGAGTAACTTCGCCTGCTTCGCCAAGCCCTGACACCTCGGCTTGGAAATCATCGTGGAATATCAAAGCATCGCCGACAGCGACACGCTTTGCCGGGCGCACAAAAGCTTTCCATCTTGCGCCATCGACACGTTGATGCAGATTGATATCAACCGAAACCGGCCCACCAACTGGTCCACGTTGAGCCCGGGTAGCCCTTAAGGAGGCCGCCAACGTGCGCGTATCGTTGAAAATCAAGACATCGCCAGAACGCAAATAGGTAGGCAAAGCCGAAACGATCGCGTCCTCAATGCCATGGTTAGGCTTAGACACCAAAAGGCGCGCTGTGTCGCGCGGAACGGCTGGCCGCAAAGCGATCAAATCTTCAGGAAGGTCAAAGTCAAACTCAGACAGTTGCATATTTGTCCTCAACGGCCTGCCTGAGACGGCAAACCTCTCATGCGACCACTACGTCTGTCGTCAATGGACCAAACAGGTCCAATTGGATCAGATTTCGTTGACTAACAAAAAGTGAGTTGCCATCGCCCACCCCGGCCTTTTCAGTGTAGCGGTGGCCAGCCCCCCGGATCACACGAGTTCCGAACAGGGGGTAAGTGCAAAGATTGTGTTGCAGCCAGGCGTTTAGCAGGTTTGGGCCGCGGTGAGCCGTCGACGTCTAACGGTCCAGCAGACGCTGCACCGTTAGACCAATCGTGGGTTCGCTTACGCGACGTCTGCTGCAACTTTCATCGAGACGATCTTGCCCGGCGCGCGCGGTGGCTCACCCTTTGGCAAAGCGTGAACCGCGTCCATGCCCGAAGCAACCTTGCCCCAAACCGTGTATTGGCGGTCAAGGAAGGTGGCATCATCCAAGCAGATGAAAAACTGGCTATTGGCCGAGTGCGGTGCATTGGTGCGCGCCATTGAGCAGACACCTTCAACATGTGGCTCTGCATTGAACTCAGCTTTAAGGTCAGGTTTCTTTGAACCACCCATGCCGCTGCCATTGGGGCAGCCGCCTTGGGCCATGAAGCCGTCGATCACTCGATGGAACACAATCCCATCATAAAAGCCTTCACGTGCCAATTCTTTGATGCGCTCCACATGGCCAGGGGCCAAATCTGGACGCAGGTCAATTGTAACCGTGCCGGTGCTGAGTTCTACAATAAGGGTGTTTTCGAGGTCTTGGCTCATAATTATCTCCATGTCGCAAGGCGTCCTAGACGCAGATGTACGCGCGGCAAAGCCCTGGCCGCCAATTGATGTCAGCAATCACCTTCTGGTTTAACGGACAATCCGGCCTTCTGGAGCGAGATCACAGTTGGAAAAGGCTGCGCCGCGTTGCTCTAATGTGGCTTTGAGCTTGGCTTGGAAGCTGGGTCCATCGGTACGCTGAACCATGACCGTTGGACGATCAGCCTCTGGAACATCCGCCAGAACCCGCACGGAAATCATTTTGTCTGGATCAACAACGGGCTCACCTACTTTAAAGGCCCGAATAACATCTGTCCCAACAACAGCGCGACCCCAAATCGAATAGCGACGATCCAATGTCGGATAAGCAGCCCGCATCAGGAAGAATTGGCTGTTGGCGGAATTCTCGTCATTGCCACGCGCCATGCTGGCGACGCCCAAACAATGATTACCCCACGCTGCTACCTTTTTGTCAGAGGTCCGCTCCATCAATAGATCTGTTTGAGACGTGACAGGAATTGTGCCCATCCAGCCAATTGTAGCCCCACCACGATCTACAGCACGAACAAAGTTAGACGCAGCACCGCGACGGAAGTTAAACTCTCCGCGCAAATCAGGTTGGTCTGAGCCCCCGGTGCCATCACCCTTCGGATCGCCGCCTTGGGCCATAAAGTCACTCACGACACGGTGAAAAGAAAGGCCGTTGTAGAAGCCTTCGCGCGCCAGCATTTTGACACGGGCGACGTGGCCTGGCGCCATTTCAGGGGCCAGCTCAACAATGATTCGACCTTTTGTAGTCTCATAAATAAGCGCGTTTTCCGGATTCAACACGCGCCAATCTTCTGCCGGAAAGGCTACTTTAGTGGTTGTTGCAGGTGCTGGGGCAGGAGCAGCGGATGCAGCGGGCTTCACCGCCGTCGCGGCTGATGGCGAAACAGCGGCAATAGGCTTGGCAGCCAACTTCACAGCCCCGCTTACCGTAGGCGTCGCCGTGGGACGCGCCGCAACTGCGGCCTTAGTCGCCAGTGGCTTCGTGGCCGTCGTTTTAGCGGCAGGGGTTGGTGCCTTCTTTACAGGGGCTTTCTTAGCGGGTGGCGCTTCGCCCATCGGTATAACCCGCAATGCAGGCCCGCTCGACTGGGCAAAAGTAGCAGGGCCAACAAGCAGGGCGAGGCCACAGCAACCCAAAGCAAGAATTTGCTGTCTCACTTAAATTTCTCCTTCAGGGCACGAACTACATTCTGGCTCACAAAGGGCGTCACATCACCGCCTAAGCGAGCGATTTCCTTGACAAGCCGCGAGGCAATCGCCTGATGTTGAGCGTCAGCCATGTAAAACACAGTTTCGATTTGTGGATTGAGTTTTTGATTCATTCCAACCATCTGAAATTCATATTCAAAGTCTGACACGGCGCGCAGGCCGCGCACAATGCAGGTGGCACCGACCTGTTCAGCAAAACTAATCAAAAGTCCTTCCATGGGACGCACTTCAATCTCACCATATTGCAAGAATTGCTCTGTGTCCTTGACCACCATAGCCACACGCTCTTCCAGCGAGAACGTGGGTCCTTTGTCGCGATTGATGGCAACACCAATCACCAATTTGTCGAACAATTTGATCGCCCGCCCCACCACATCTAAGTGGCCTAAGGTTATGGGATCAAAGGTTCCTGGATAAAGACCAACACGCATAAACGTCTCCTCCGCATAGCGTGGGGTGAACCCTTTAGCTGCTCGGGGCAGCTGGTAAAGTGTCTGTACCCTCTGCGGGACCTTCGGCGTCATCCGAGCCCATATCGGCCAGACGTTCTACCGAGACCACACGCTCGCCTTCTGAAACGCGGATGATCATTACACCTTGAGTGGAACGACCGGCCCGCCGGATCTGATCTACACGGGTCCGAATCAATTGACCACCGTCTGTGACCATCATGACTTCATCACTCTCCTCAACCGGGAAAGCGGCAACCAATTGACCGCCGCGGCGCGACAAATCATGGGCAACAATGCCCTTCCCGCCCCGGTTGGTCACGCGATACTCATAAGACGATGCCCGCTTGCCGAGTCCTTCCTCAGCCACGGCGAGCACATATTGTTCGCGCGCAGAGAGTTCAGCATAACGCTCGGGTGACAATTGGGCTGGCCCGACATCACCTTCAGCACCGTCTTCAGCCAGGTCAACAGCCGCAGTAGGCTCAACCTCTTCGCCCTGAACTGACCGGCTCTGTTTGATGTAGGTCGCCCGCTCTTCAGCGGTCACATCGACATGCCGCAGGATCGACATGGCAATCACTTCATCGCCTTCAGCCAAGGTAATGCCACGCACACCCGTTGAATCGCGGCCTTTAAAGACACGTACGTCTGTTGCTTGGAAGCGAATGCATTGACCCAGTCGGGTGGTCAAAAGCACGTCGTCCTGATCGGAACAAATGGCCACATCGACGATTTGATCATCTTCGTCGTCAAACTTCATGGCAATCTTGCCACCGCGCGCGACGCGTTGGAAATCGGACAGGGAGTTGCGCCGGACATTACCTTTACGGGTGGCAAACATCAGTTCCAAAGCGCCCCAGCTGTCCTCATCCTCGGGCAGAGGCATCACAGTGGTGATTTTCTCGTCCTTCTCGATTGGCAAAATATTGGCAATCGAGCGGCCCTTGGTGCGTGGATCGCCCTGCGGCAGGCGCCAGACCTTTTCGCGATAGACAATGCCTTTCGACGAGAAGAACAGGATCGGCGCATGGGTAGAGGCCGCAAACAGGCGGACAACGAAATCCTCGTCCTTGGTTTCCATGCCCGAACGCCCACGTCCACCACGATTTTGTGTCCGATAGGTCGAAAGAAGCGTCCGTTTCACATAGCCAGCGTGCGAAACAGTCACCACCATGTCTTCGCGCTCGATGAAGTCTTCATCTTCTAGGTCGAGATCGGCTTCGATAAAGACAGTGCGGCGTGGCACGGCATAGGTGTCCCGCACATGGGTCAACTCTGTGCGAATGATCTCAATCACGCGCGATCGTGACCGCAAGATATCCAACAAATCGGCGATCTTGGCGGCCAAGGAACGAACTTCATTCGACAATTCGTCGCGACCCAAACCGGTCAAGCGTTGCAAACGCAAGTCCAAAATAGCGCGGGCTTGGTCTTCACTCATCCGGATCGTGCCAGCTTCTGTTAGTACAGAGCGGGGGTCGGCAATCAATTGAATGATGGGTGCCAAATCATGGGCAGGCCAATCCCGGGTGGTCAAGGCAAGACGGGCGGAGGCTGGATCAGGTGACTCCCGGATCAGGCGAACGACTTCGTCGATATTCGCAACGGCAATCGCCAGACCAACCAAATCATGCCCGCGTTCACGGGCCTTGTTCAAGCGATGCCGTGTACGGCGGGCAATCACTTCTTCCCGGAAGGTCAGGAAAGTCTCAATTAAGCCCCGCATAGATAATTGAATTGGACGGCCACCAACCAGCGCCAACCTATTGACGCCAAAAGAGGTTTGCAGCTGAGAATAGCGGTAGAGTTGGTTCAACACGACTTCCGCTGATGCGTCGCGCTTGAGCTCAATCACGACCCGCATACCCCGACGGTCACTCTCATCGCGTAGGCCTGAAATGCCTTCGACCCGTTTCTCGCGAACCAGCTCAGCGATCCGCTCAATCATCGAAGACTTATTCACCTGATAGGGAATCTCCGAGATAATGATGGCTTCGCGGTCGCCGCGCAGCGTCTCAACAGATGTCTTGCCGCGCATGATAACAGAGCCGCGCCCCGTCAACAGGCCATTGCGTGCACCCGTGCGGCCGACAATCTCTCCACCTGTTGGGAAGTCTGGGCCCGGTACGATGTCGAGTAAGTCTTGATCCGACAATGTGGGGTCATCCAAGATCGCCAAAGTGGCGTCGCAAATTTCACCCAGATTATGGGGCGGAATATTGGTCGCCATCCCAACGGCAATGCCGCCAGCGCCGTTGACTAACAAGTTTGGATACTTGGCTGGCAACACGACAGGCTCACTCTCCGAGCCGTCATAATTGTCCTGGAAATTGACAGTAGACTCATCAATATCGTCCAACAAAGCCATAGCGACTTTGGCCAACTTGCTTTCCGTGTATCGCATGGCGGCTGGTGGGTCGCCGTCAACTGAACCAAAATTCCCCTGCCCGTCGATCAAAGGCAGACTCATGGAAAAGTCCTGTGCCATGCGAACCATCGCGTCATAAATCGCGCTATCGCCATGGGGGTGATATTTACCCATCACGTCACCAACAATACGCGAAGATTTCACGTGCTTCTTGTCTGGTGTGTAGCCACCCTCGCCCATCGCATACAAAATCCGACGGTGCACAGGCTTCAAACCATCACGGGCATCTGGGAGAGCCCGCGCCACGATCACGCTCATCGCATAGTCCAGATAGGAGGACTTGAGCTCATTTTCGATCGAAATTGGCGTGATGCCCTTTACGTCGACAATCACTGTCTCTGGGCGGTTGGGTTCAATCGGATCTGCGCCGTCTGTTTCTGGAGTATCGGTCAAGGGGTAAGCCGTCTTTTGCTGATCAGGATGGTTGCGATTCGGACGCAACCTTGCGCCTTCACTCTAGCATTCGCCTGCGCGCAGGTCCAAACTTCGTGCATGCATTTGCCGCCTTTTGGTGATAGAAGATGTGGGCAATGACCGGAACGGATGATCCTCCCCCTATCAACCCGCAACAAGGGCAAGTCAGCCCGCACCAATCAGCCATTCTCTCACCGCTCTTGGTGAAATTGGCCGTCATCGGCGTGATTTTGGGATGCGTAGGGGTGGTTGTAGCCCTCTTGATGCCTAAGCCTGCCTATGAGGGGCGGTTGGTGGGGCAGATCGGTGATGTTCATATCTACGCGGTACCGCTGACCAGCAATGAAGAAAGTCTCGTTATCTGGCACGGCGGACGCAAACTGGATGCTCTTCCCGCCGATCCAGACAACCCAATCCAGCAATTTGACCTCTCGTCGTCCGATCGTCAGGCTGCAGGGACACGCCATCCGGACCTTGTCGTAGATGGCTGGTCTGGCGGCATGCATTGTTGTCTCACCCGATTTGTCTTTGATGGAGCAACCGGCGCGCTCACTGGCAAGCTTTCGTTGGGGGGAAGCGCCGCTTCGCGTTTTGTGCCTTTAAAGCGCGCAGACCCATATCCCGCAGCATTCTTGGCTTATGACGATGCTACGCTTGATGGCGGGAGCGAGATATCAGGTGCCCCATTGGCCCCGATCTTGGTGGTCTGGCGTGGGAAGAATTTTGGGCTTTATGTGGAGGCGATGAAGGCTACAACGCCGGACAGTCCGCCGCCTTACCTTCTATGGGCGGATTTCGAGGAGGCGCGCTTAGAGCTTGCAAGCACAGTGAGTGCAGAGGTTGCTGGAACAAGAGGCGATATTGCCCAAGCGCTCAATCAAGAGGCCCAAGACCGCCTTGCTCAGATGAAAGCAGCCACCCTTAATCCAGAAGATGCCAAAAGCTTTGCACCCCTCATAAGGTTTCTCAATGACTATGTTTATAAA
>JBEIEG010000035.1:0-14610 GCA_040383035.1 Hyphomonadaceae bacterium
AATGGGCCTTTATGTACAGGCGGGGGAAATGACACCACAGAGGAGGGCTCATGATCTTCCCTTGGCACACAGACTTATTTCAGCCGGGGCGCATGGTTTGCGTCGTATTCCGGGCCAGTCCGTTAATCTGGCCCACCTCATCTGGCGCGCACCATGCGCCCCGGCCCCTCTGCCTTCGGGCAACAAGGTGCACCCCCGGTGGTTTTCCGCGCGGGGCTATGGGTGTTGGTGGAAGTGCACGCAACAGCAAGCCCCTCTCCCAAAGGTAGAGGGGAGAGCGCATATTCAATCAAGGTCCCCGCTCTCCGCTTCGCTTCGGCGGGGAGGACAAGTTGGGGTTAGCCTGGACCAGCGTGCAGTCCATCACCCCGGCTGACGAGCCGTTTGTTGGGCCAGCCACGAGGGCATCCATTCGGTGGCCAGCTCTTCTGCCCGCGCAAGGATGGCGTCCAAATGTGGGTTCTTGGGCATATTGCGGATGGCGATGGCGCGTAATTCCTCAACGGTTGGCACGCGCCACCCTTCGCGGGCCTTGGCGAGGCGGTCGGCGAAGTCTTGCAACAATTGATGGGCGGCTTTCTCCATCAGGGCAGGGCCCGGCAAATGAATGCCTTGCACCATTTCCTTGGGCGGGTGACGCAAGTCCCACACGATCCCGAACCAAGACAAAACGCGCAGGATCAAGAAGCTCAAATCAAACTCCCACCACTTAAAGCCTTGCCGGGCTGCATTGGGGAAAGCGTGGTGGTTATTGTGCCAGCCTTCGCCCATGGTGGCGATGGCCAGCATCCAATTGTTGCGCGAGTGGTCACCCGTCACAAAGCGTTGGCGGCCATGAACATGGGCCAAGGAATTGATAAAGAAGGTGGCATGATAGCAGGCAATCAAGCTCCACACATAGCCAACCACAAGGCCGGACCAACCCGCGAACAGCCAAACTACGACGCCCAAAATGACTGGCGGCAAATAGGGATTACGCTCCAGCCACACAAGCTCTGGATATTTGGTGAAATCAGCGATGCCATCGTAGTCGGTCTCGTGATTCTTCGGGTCGATCACCCAACCAAAATGGGCATACCAAAAGCTGGTTCTGGCCGGAGAGTGGACATCTTGTGCGGTGTCGGAAAAGCGGTGGTGATTACGGTGGTGGCTTGCCCACCACAAGATGCCGCGCTGGGCCGAAGTTTGGGCAATGAAGGCCAGAATGAATTGGAACACCCGGCTGGTCTTAAAGCTCTTATGCGCGAAATAGCGGTGGTATCCTGCCGTCACACCAAACATGCGCAATAGATAGAGGCCAAGACAAAGCCAGAGATCAGCCGCATGAACGCCTGTAAAAATCGCTGCTAAAGCAGAGACATGCAGCAAATAAAAGGGGATAGGATTGGGCGTCTCAGTATCGTTATGGCTCTTGATTGTTGCGGTCGTGTACCGCTTTTCGTCATCGTTCATCTCGCCGGCGCTCCAAACTTCTAGCCTCGGGGCAAGAGCCTGCATCAAGCTCCGTGAAGACAAGATTAAAGGCTGTCGCATAGAGGGGGAAGATGTCCGCGTCGGCTGAGTGCCAGTTTCTACACAAGGGGGCGCAGAGCTTGCTTGGTAACCGAGTGCGGGTCGCTCTCCAAAATTATTGCATCGCAATATGGCTTTGTAACATCACTTGGTCTAAACCCCCGCGCGCAGGGGTTCGCGACCTAAATCAAGAACACGCGGACGATTTGCCAAAGGCACAGCTTCTTTAAAATACAGGAATCCTCCCCATGGATATCAAGAAAATACCACCCGGCCACGATATGCCCAATGATGTGAATGTCGTGATCGAAGTCCCGTTGGGTGGTGAGCCGATTAAGTATGAGATTGATAAGGACTCCGGCGCGATGTTTGTCGACCGCTTCCTCTATACGCCGATGCGCTATCCAACCAATTACGGCTTTATCCCGGGCACGTTGTCTGGAGATGGCGACCCAGTTGATGTGCTTTGCATCGGCCGTCGCGCTTTGATCCCGGGCTGTGTGCTGCGCGTGAAGCCAATTGGCGTTTTGCTGATGGAAGATCAGGCCGGCGAAGACGAGAAAATTCTGGCCGTTCCCATTCCAAAGCTGACCGCTTTTTATGATGGTGTTGATAGCTATAAGGATTTGCCCGCCATCCAGGTCGCCCAGATTGAGCATTTCTTTGCCCATTATAAGGATCTGGAGCCCGGCAAGTGGACCAAGCTGAAAGGTTGGCAAGATGCCGATGTCGCCAAGGCCATGATTATGGAAGGTGTAGAGCGCGCCAATGCCCAAGGCTATGGGTATAAGGGCTCCTAAGTCCCTGACTGAAAACGCCTAGTGCAGCACTTTGGGGCGGTCTGATTGGGGTTCAAATACCATGTGGGCCACCCCAAGGCGCTTGGCCGCTCCGATCAGCGCTTCAAGCTCCGGCTCCCAGCCATCGGGCTTGTCGGCCACAGGCAGGCATGCCTTGATCTTGATGTCGCACCAACCATGACGGCCGAGGGTCTCATCAAGCAGGCGACCCGCATCGAGGCCGTCTTCGGTCTCGTAAAGCTCTAGAAGGCCCATGCCTTCCATACGGTCGCAATCGCACACACACAGCATGGCACAGCGCGCGCCCTTGGCCACTTTGTGGTTATAGCCTTCGCACACGGCGGTGCCGACCAGAATGATTTGTCCCGAAAAAGTGCTCATGGCCATGACAGCGCAAAAACAATGCCAAAACTTTGCCTTGGAGTGGTCTCGAAGCGTCCTTGGATTTGCCTGATTCACTTGTGATTAACCCCAATCAGTCAGGACATTTCTGTTAGACTTTATGAAAGGTTACGATCTTGGCAGGGCGCGGGGCAGGCAATGGAAGAAATTCCAATGGTGGCGGTCGTCGCGGCAGCTATCAAGATGGTCCAGCACCGCGTCGACGCGGGCCGTCGCGGTCTAGTGCTGCTAGACCTCGCAAGGGGCGTGGCTTTTTCGGCACCCTGTTTTACTGGGGTGCGGTCATGGTGCTTTGGATGGGGGTATTCGCCGTTGGCGTCTTCATCTGGGTTGCCTCAGACCTGCCAGACCCTGAAGCTTTGTGGAAGAAAACCGACCGTCCCTCGATCACCTATATCGATATTCGCGGTAATGTCGTCGACCGACGTGGTGCGCCCGATTCACCACCCATCGATCTAAAGAGCCTACCATCCTATGTGCCCCAAGCGGTGCTGGCGATTGAAGACCGGAAGTTCTATCGCCACTGGGGCTTTGATTTCGAGGGCTTGGCCCGTGCTTTCTACGTCAACGCACGCGCTGGCCGTGTTGTGCAGGGCGGTTCGACCCTAACGCAGCAATTGGCCAAGAACCTATTTTTGTCGTCAGAACAATCTTTGAAGCGGAAAGCGCAAGAACTTTTGCTCTCGGTCTGGCTGGAAAGCCGATTTACCAAGGATGAGATTTTGGCGCTTTATCTGGCGCGCGTCTACTTTGGTTCGGGTGCCTATGGCATTGATGAGGCCGCCCGCCGCTATTTTGACAAGACGCCGCAAAACCTCACCATCTCGGAAGCAGCTTTGCTGGCGGGCCTCTTAAAGGCACCGTCACGCTTCAATCCCGTATCGAGCGCTCAGCGTGCTTCAGACCGTGCGACCGTCGTCCTCGATGTTATGGAGGCACAAAATGTCATTACCAAAGCTCAGCGCCTACAAGCGGTCAGCCAGCCATTACGCTTCGTCCCAACCTCGCGCGGCGGTGGTGCGGCTTATTTCCTTGATTGGATTGCTGAAGATGTAGGCTCGATTGTTGGTGAGCCCGAAGAAGACATTATTGTTGAGACCACACTCGACATGTCCGCCCAATTGAATGCCGAGAATGCGCTTGCCCAAGAACTCAGCCAGAATGGTAAAGCCATGCGGATGGGCCAAGGGGCCGTGGTCGCCTTCGCGGGCGACGGTGGCGTAAGGGCCATGGTCGGTGGCCGGAATTATCAGGAGAGCGAGTTTAACCGGGTGAGCGATGCTAAGCGTCAGCCTGGGTCTGCCTTCAAACCTTTTGTCTATCTGGCTGCGATGGAGCGGGGCGAGACGCCTTATTCCGTGCGGGTCGATGCGCCCATTAAGGTCGGGGAATGGGCTCCGCAGAACTATGATGGCAAGTTCCGGGGCGCGCTGCCGTTGATTAGCGCCTTTGCCCGCTCGATCAACACCGTTGCCGTTGGTCTTGGCGAAGAAGTTGGCCGTGATTCCGTCATTCGGGCGGCGCGCCGCTTAGGCATCCGGTCTCGTCTTGACCCACAACCGACATTGGCCTTGGGGACAGAGGTTCTGACCCCGCTTGAGTTGACCGCCGCCTATGTTCCATTCGCCAATGGTGGGATGGCGGTCACGCCCTATGGGTTTAAGCGCATCCGCACCCGTTCTGGTAAAATCTTGTGGGAGCGCACAGCTCCTGCCCCTCGTCGCGCCATCGAAGATGGGCCGTTACGCAATATGAATGTGATGCTGGCACAAGTGGTTTCAGCTGGTACAGCCCGCACCGCGCAACTTTCTGACCGGCCCGTCGGCGGCAAGACCGGCACGACCAGTGATTATGCTGATGCTTGGTTCATCGGCTTTACCGGTGGCTATGTGGCGGGTGTTTGGGTCGGCAATGATGACTTCACCGTCAAAACCAATCGCGTCACTGGCGGCTCAGCCCCCGCACGTATCTGGCGCGCCTTTATGGTTCCAACCATGAAGGGGGTGGTGCCACGCGGATTTGCCTTGCCGCTCGCCCCAGTACCCGATCCCAATGCTTTAACAGAACCGACCGACGAGAATGTGGAAACTCTGCCCGTCGACGCACTTGAGCTGCCGACCGGCGGGGACGCTATGCCTGTGCCCGTTACCCCGAGCACAGAAGCCCAGCCCGCCGCGCCGACACCAGCCCGCGCGGCCCCTGAGACCCGCAGTCTCGATGAGATTGTGAAGGACGTGCAGGCCCGTCCAGCAGAAGCTAGCGGTCCGCCCCGTTAAGACGCGGCCCGCTTCGACTTAAACGTTTTTTAATCTTGATTGGACAGTTCTCCCGTTGGCAGAGAGCCCGTATCATGCCAGTTTGAACGCTCTTTTAGGGGGAGTTTATCGATGAATTTGAAGTCTTTATTGGCTGCAACGGCGCTGTGTTCTGTCATGATCGCACCAGCTTATGCTCAAACTGCACCAAAAATGAGCGATGTTTTGAAGTCTTGGCAATTGGATAAGCCCAGCGCGACAACGCAATTTGTAACCAAAAGCGTGAGTGAAGACCGGGTGGTTCTTGAGAACTTGGTTTTCAAGGATAAAGAAACCAACAAGGTTGATGTGAGTTTTGGTCAGTTGGTGCTGCAGCGTATGCCGCAAACGGGTGCACCCTCCGATCAAGCGCGGTTCAGCCTCACTTTCGAAAATGGCACGACGCTAAGTAAAGACGGCGAGAAGACCACGATTGGCAAGATTGAGGCTACGGGGCTGACCCAATCCTCCAATTTTGACACTCTTTCAAAGTGGGTTGGTGGTGCCAACAAGAATAGTGCGGGCGCGACGCCAAACATCGCGAATGCTGACTTTAACGGCGACTTGCGTATTGCTAATGTGGTTTCACAGTTAAAAGGCTCAGATGGCACATTCGCCAACAGCAAGATCGGCAATATCAATCTGATTGGCATCAGCCTTACGCCAGACGGTTGGTCCACCACTTCGATGGAGTTTTTGAATCTCGAGGTCGTTGATTCAGAAAGTAACCTTAAATTTGGCAAGATTTCTGCGACCAATTTTAAGAGTGCCGGGTGGCAGACAATGCCTGAAGACGGCTCCATGGATATGGTGGACATTGATTTCAAGAAGCTTTCGCTGGGCTCCATGCTGATCGAGAACGTCACCATGGACATCAAATTGCCCGTAGAAAAAGATCAGCCGCAAAACTTCTCATTCGCCATGGACCGGATGGAATTGGCGGATTGGACCGACAAGAATATTGGCAAGTTTGGTTTGTCCGGCATGAAGGGCGCAACGGGCGTCGGGGAAAAGCGCGTCGATATAAGCCTTGAGTCCTTCACGCTAGAGGACATCAATGTCGCCTATTTCGCAGCTCTTGGCGGCGCTTTTGCTAAGATCATGCCCAGCTTGGACAAAAAGCCAAGCGGCCGCTCGGCACTCCTCGGCTTTGCCGAACTGGCCTCTGGATCCGCCTTGGCTGCAACGGTTGCTCCAGTCGCTGCGCCCACACCCAGCCCAAAACTCAAAGATTTATTGCCAGGTGGACCGCTCGATGGCGGCATCGGTGCAATCACTATGTCAAAGTTCGGCATTGAAGCCATGGGCTTCAACTTTACGATCGACCAGATTGCAACCAGTTCGACCCGCAATTCAGATGGCATCATCACTGGGACGCGGATGGCACCCACCACCATGAAACTAACCATTCCAGATGCCTTATTGAATCAACCCAATAGTCCCATGGCGATGTTTGCGCCGCTGATAGCTGATGGGATTGAGTTGGTTGTTCGCTATGATGCTACCTATGAGCCCACAACTGACATCGTGAAGTTCAAGGAACTCGGCTATGAGATAAAAGGTTGGGCAGGATTCAATTTGAATATGGCCATGAACGGGCTCGCGAATTTTTACCGCGAACAGACCGTCGATTCCCTCATGGCACCCTTAGCTGCAGATCTCAAAAACCTGAATGAGCCCAAAGGGAAAGACGAAAAGAAGCCGGACGATATGGAACAGCTCAAGCGGACCTTGGCAATCTATCAGGGGGTCCGTTTCCTCAATGGCGCGCTAGAGCTGCGCGATCAAGGCGGGATTGCTAAGGCGGCTGGGGTGTTTGCCTCGATGATGGCCCCACCTACCAAGGGCGCAACCAGCCGTGCCGCAACTCAAGATGCTCAAGCTTTGGCACAAGTTCGCCAATCTTGGGCAGAGCCACTGCGTCAGTCGGCTGCGGAGAAAAACAAGTCGATCATGGAGCGGCAGTTCCTGATTTCCTTGGCCCGCTGGATAGAGGTTGGTGGCGCAATGACGGCTGTTATGCAGCCCCCTGTGCCGATTGATATACCCGCCCTGGCAGATCCAAAAGACCTGCCAACTCGCCTTGGCATCACCTTTACCAATCAGCCAGCTGCTAAAAACTGACGTTCTTTATCCGCACTGAAATAAGTGCGGATAAACTGCTTCTGGCGGGGGTAAATCTCGCTCTTGAACCGTCGGCCATTAAATACGCCATAGTGGCCGACGCCTTCTTGTACATAGTCATATTGCATCTTTTTAGGGATGCCGGTGCAGATGTCATGAGCGGCTTGGGTCTGGCCAATACCGGAAATATCGTCCTTCTCGCCCTCGACGGTCATCAACGCGACCGTCTTGATCAATTGGGGCTTCACCAAGCGGTCCCGACACATCAAGATGCCACGTGGTAGATGATATTCTTGAAACACTTTTTGGATCGTCTGAAGGTAGAATTCTTCTGACAAGTCGAGAACTGCCAGATATTCATCATAGAATTCGCGGTGCTTTTCGGCTTCATCACCATCACCAGCGACCAAATGATTAAAGAAGTCACGGTGGGCGTCGATATGCCGATCCATGTTCATTTGCATGAAAGAGGCTAATTGCACAAAGCCCGGATACACGCGCCGAAATGCGCCCGGAAAAATCGGAGGTACGGTCTGGATCATCTTGGATTCAAACCAAGCAAACGGCTTTTCTTCCGCCAGCTTATTGGTAACCGTTGGCGAGCATCGTGCATCAATGGGTGAGCCCATGTAGGTCATGGACGCGGGCAGGGCAGGGTCTTTGTCTTCGGCCATCAAGGCGATGGCGGCCAAAACGGGAGGGCCCGGTTGGCACACAGCTACCACGTGGGCTTTTGGGCCCACTTGCACCAGCATCTCACGGATGTGTTCGATATAGTCGTCCAGATCAAAGCGTCCCATGCCAATTGGCACATCGCGGGCATCATGCCAGTCGGTGATAAAGACATCATGATCTTGAATGAAGGCTTCAACCGTGCCGCGCAGCAAGGTCGCGAAATGGCCCGATAAAGGCGCTGCAATCAAGACGCGTGGTTCGACCCAATCAGGCCCGCGCGCTTGGGCCAAGGCCTGCTTGTCGCGCTTAAAGTGAACGAGGCTGCACCACGCCGATGACCAAACGGTCTCGATTGTAACCGGCACTTTGATGCCGTTGATCACGGTGGAGTCGATCCGCCAATCGGGCTTCTCATAGCGGCGTGTCATCGCTTCAAAGAGGTCAGAAGCGGCGCTGAGATTGCGGCCAAACGGCGTCTGCGCAATGGGATTAAGCGGATTGGCCAGCAAAGCGCGCTGGTAATTTACAGCCAAGCGCCACGGCATCAGAGCGGCACGCTGCATCTCAACAATGGAATAAAGCATATTTGCTCCCTCCGCGCGCGCCACTTGCGACGGCCAGATTAGACATGATTGCATGGTATCTATGAAGATTTGGCAACCATATCACGCAGCATAATTGGCGTGCTTGCCGCTAGGGAATGGCAAATAAATTATCAAAATCAGCTATTTACAATAATGCTGCAACTGCGTTGTGCAAAATGCACAACCAATAGGTGGACTAGATATACGGTTTAGCCCGGCCAAACTCGTGAGTTGGGCGAGTCATTAGAGTCCATTCTTGGACAAGGCTGCCAAACATTGGCCCATGACTTTTGGGTCTGGGTCGGCCGAAAAGAAGGTAGCGAGCTTGCCTTCGCGGTCGAGCAAATAAAAGATCGAGGTATGGTCGATCAGATAATCCCCAGCCGAGGAGCCTTCTGGGACGGACTTACGAAAACCAACCTTAAAGGCTTTGGCGGCGGCTGTGACTTGTTCGACACTCCCTGTTAGACCCTGCAGCTTTTCAGGGAAACCGCCTGACGTAACATAGGTTTTCAAGGCGGCTGGGGTGTCTCGCTCGGGATCCAAACTGATCAGAATGGGCTGGATATCGCCTGCTTTAGAGCCTGAAACTGTTTTGGCTTCATCCAAAGCCAGCCGCATGGTTTGTAGGGATAAGGGGCAGATGTCTGGGCAATAGGTAAAGCCGAAATAGATAAGCGCAGGCTTGCCCCCGAAAGTCTTCTCGGTAACGGCCACATTATCTTGATTGACCAGACTGAAGGGGCCGCCAATCTCTGCAAAGGCGCGCGCATTGCAGCCTTCTGGCAGGGCGCTCTCAACAGGTTTTGGGGCGAAGCCCTTTTGCACAAATGCCCCACCCAGCACCACCAATCCAAGGCCCAGCGCGCCAAGCGCGATCAGACGGGGCAATGGGGTGGATGGCTTGGTAGGAGGTGCTTCAGACGGTTTCGACATGGCCCGTGATCCACCACTTATTCCCGGTGCTGGCAAGCACATTTCGACAGTTTTGCCTGCGACCGTTTGTCCGAATGTTCAGTTCGTGCGCACGTCTTTCTGATCCCATGCTAACATGTTAGGGGCTTAGAATTAATTTGCGGGGGCTCCATGTTCCACATCGGTTTTATCCTGTTTCCCAACGTCACCCAATTGGATTTTACCGGGCCTTTGCAGGTTCTGCATCGTTTGCCCGACTCACAAGTCCACATCATCAGCCACACTTTAGAGCCAGTGCCCAGTGATTGTGGTTTGTCGCTGGTCCCAACTAAGACGTTTGAAGATTGTCCGCCTTTGGACTTGATCTGTGTGCCCGGTGGATTCGGGGTTGAACAAGCAATGGCAGACCCAGTCCTGATTGACTTCTTGAAGCAGCAGGCAAGCCAAGCGAGCTATATCACCAGCGTGTGTACGGGCGCGTTTGTTCTGGGGGCAGCTGGCTTGTTGAAAGACAAACAAGCGACCACCCATTGGGCCTATCATAGCCTGTTGTCGGAAGTCGGTGCGATCCCGACCCAAGGCCGGGTGGTGCGCGATGGACGTGTTTTCACAGGCGGCGGGGTGACGGCGGGCATCGACTTTGCCTTAACGATCGTTGCCGAAATCGCAGGTCAAGCTGTGGCTCAACGTATCCAATTGTCAATTGAATATGATCCTGCCCCGCCGTTTGTGGGTGGTTCACCTCAAACAACACCGGGCGATATTCTGGCTGGGCTTGCTGGCTTCTATGCCAAGCGCAATTTGGAATTTGGGCCAGCGGTTATAAAGGCTTACAGTCAGTTCAGCAATTAAAGGCGCAATGCCCGCACGGCCGCATGGCGTGCAAAGCTTAAGGTCACTGCCTTGCGCCGCGCCGGGGCCAGATCAAACCGGGGTGCGCGGCGTACAATCTCTGCCCCAAAGGTATCGGCGACAATTAGGCCGGGCGCTTGTTCTTCTGTTGCGGGGATCAGGTCGATTGGAAAATCTGGTGCAACTGCGAAGTAAAACAGATCGCAATAGGGCGCATATTCTGGCCATTTCATGTCGGTCTTGAAATCCTCTACCCCGGACTTCACTTCAACAATCACGAGCTCACCCTTGGGACTAAGGCCGCAAATATCGGCCCGACGGTTATTGGCGAGCTTAAACTCCCAAATCGGCGCATAGCCTGCATGGATCAGGCAACGGGTCGCGCCGTTGCGTACAGCCAAGGTCACGTCTGGCCGTGCCGCCGGCGTTACGACCGAACCTACTGTTTCTGTGATGGTATAAGACAAGAGATCAGGGCTGAGTGGGTCAAGCATGACCCATAATGTTCCATTTATGTTCTTTTGTCGAGAGGCCCTATTTCTTTTTTGTTTTCGTGCCGGGCCAAGGTTGCACATCCAGCTTGGTCCAATGGCGGGCCTTCTGGGTGGGTTTCGCATCCGGGCCTAGGCCTTGGAAATAAGCCTTTTGCCACTTGTCCTTCTGGGCTTGGGAACCGGGGACTTCGAGGTCATTGTTGAAATTATTGCGGCTATCCTGCCACGCCTCATAGGATTCCTTGAGCTTGTCCTCGCTCTCATAGGGTTTGAACTCTGGCTTGATCTGCTCAATCCCCGCCAAATTGACCGGGAAAATATGGGCAAACGGCTCACCCTTTTCGAAGCGTACGGGATGGAATGCCCGTGTCATCACCCAATTCATCGTGAAGGTATAGTGCGACCAATCCGTCTCAATAATGCCGGAAAGGGCTGCAATCCCGTCTTTCGGATTATTCATCGGCCCCGTGGTCATGAGTTGGGTGCCAGGCTCGGTCCGGAAAATTTGGTTCACATGAAAGGTCAAGACACCATGGCCAAAGTGGCTGGTGGGATGGGGCCAGCCATCTTCCAGTATCTCGACGACCATAGCGTCTGGGCTCGAGCCGCCGTCCCAAGTCACTTCGAACGAGCAGGGGCACAACATTTCCCACCCATATTGGTTGGCGATGTTAAGCGGCAAACAACGATAAGCGAAGCGGTCGGACGTTGAGTCCATCCAAGGCCGTTGTGCAGGGCCCGGGCGCATCTCAGTCGGAGGAAAGCCAAGAGTATAGGAAATCAGTTTCATGGCTTAGCTTCCTCAGTCTTTGGACGCGATTTGTCTAGTCCTGATAGCGCGTACCTCGCACCCTTAAGCCAGCAAAGTACGGATGGCCCAAAAGATCAAACCCCAAAGGCCGGTTGAGGCAATTAGTGCAAAAATGATGGTCTGTTGCCATGACCATTTTCGTCTTTCACTGTCGCCGTCCGGATACCCGCGCGCAATGACGATGGGTGTCGGTGTGACAGGCCCAAGATTATGGGAAAAGGGAGACTCCAACTGGCTCATGGCATCATTAAAACTGCGAAACCTTATGCATGTGTTAACCAAACCCCATCGAAAGCCATCGTCTCAATCCCTATCTGTTTATTTCAACGCGAAGCTATGCCAAAAGCGGCGCGCGCCTGCCTATGATCAGGTTTGTGAAACCAAGTTGCGGTCGCCGTGCCGCCGGAGATGTAAAGATGACCAATCCCGCTCCCATCGTGACCGTCGGCGCTGGCACAGGCGCTGTGCAAATTGGCAACAGTTTGCCGATCAGCTTCATCTGCGGCCCTTGCGCGATGGAAAGCCGCGAACATGCGTTGGAAACCGCCCAATGGCTTAAAGAAACCTATGGCAAATTGGGCGCGGGCCTAATTTATAAATCCAGCTACGACAAAGCCAATCGATCGAGCCTGACGGGTGCGCGCGGCTTCGGTCTCGATAATGCGATGGCGGTGTTTCAAGAGATTAAGGACAAACTCGGCCTGCCGGTTTTGACCGATGTACACACCGAAGAGCATTGCCGCATCGTGGGTGAAGTTGTGGATGTGTTGCAGATTCCAGCTTTTTTGTGCCGCCAAACCGATTTGTTGATCGCCGCAGCTAAGACTGGCAAAGTCGTAAACATCAAGAAGGGTCAGTTTTTAGCGCCTTGGGATATGAAGCACGTGATTGCCAAAGTGACTGGCTCTGGCAATCCCAATGTGATGGTGACCGAGCGTGGTGCAAGCTTCGGCTACAACACCTTGGTGACTGATTTCCGCGGCTTACCGACGATGGCGGCTTTTGGCGCGCCTGTGGTGTTTGATGCAACCCATTCGGTTCAACAACCGGGCGGGCGTGGTGATTCTTCGGGTGGAGATCGGTCCATGGTAAAATATTTAGCGCGCGCCGCAGCGGCCGTTGGCGTGGCCGCCATCTTTATGGAAAGCCATCCAGACCCTGATAAAGCCCCGTCTGACGGGCCAAACATGGTGCCGTTTGCTGAGTTGGAAGATGTGTTGCAAGGCATTATCGCCCACGACAAAATCACCAAGGGCTATTAAGTCTCTGTGGCCTTCTGGCCACAGGTATTCTTGAAGTGGGTCAAACCGAGCATCTTTTTGAAGAAGCGGGCTTTACCCATGCAAGCACTGCCGTTAACCACGCCCTTATAAACCTAAGGGGGACCACTTAAGCATGATTGAGAATTGACACGGGGCGATTGCTGACGCCGCCCATCCAACGATGGTTTGTCTCATTAGGTTGGGCCAACCCACGCGCGTCGCACTTCAATTCCTTCGTGGCTTTGCCGTTAAACGGCCTTGCTTAAGCTTAGTCAAACAGCCTGCACTTTGAACCACACCAGACGGTGCTTGGCTGTTTTGCGATTTCGTGTGACCCATGTCCGACTTTTATGATGATGAAGACGACGCCTCGACGCGTCAGCAAAAGGCCCATATCGGCCAAATTATGCGTTACCTCTGGCGGCATTGGTCCAGCCAGCCGGTGAAGTTCACCGCCGTTGTTGTGTTAATGGTGCTGTCTACGGCCTGCGAGCTTCTCTTGCCCGCTCTATCAGGCCGGATCGTCGAAACCTTGACGAAGGGCCCACAAGCGGCGGACCAAGCTTTTGACCTATTTTGGCTTTTTGCGGCCATTGCAGCTGGTATGTTTGTCCTGCGCAATATTCTTGTGCGGGTGTGGAACCTGTTTGCGGCGCGTAATATGGCCAATATCACTAGCGCCAGCTTTAAAGATGTCCAACGCTTCTCCAGCCAGTGGCACAGCGACAATTTCGCTGGCGCGACCGTGCGCCGGGTTAGCCGCGCCATGTGGGCCTATGACACGCTGTCAGATAATTTCTTGTGGTTCATCTTGCCAGCCGCAATCGTGTTGTTGGGCTTGACTGGCATGATGCTGGCAACTTGGCCGATGGTTGGGCTTTATGTCGGCGGGTCGATCACGCTGTTTACGCTCGCCAGTATCTTGATTGCTCGCTTCTATATTCAAAAGGCCAATGAGCGTTCTAACTCGGCTGATACGTCGATTGGGGCCTCTCTGGCGGACGCGGTTTCAGCCAACCCAACAGTGAAAGCCTTTGGCGCAGAAGCCCGTGAAGAAGCACGCTTTGGCGGGGTTGTGGAGAAATGGCGTGGCCTCGTGGCAACCACGTGGATGCGTTATGCAGACGGCTGGGCGGTGTCCAACATCATCCTGTGGTCCTTACAAGTTGGGCTTTTGGGTCTGGTTTTGATCGAATGGCGCGAAGGTCGCGCAAGCCCTGGGGATGCAACCTTTGCTCTAACGAGTTACTTTCTGATTGCCAGCTATCTGCGCAATTTAGGCGAGACAGTGCAACAAGTTCAGCGCGGCTTTGCCGATATTGAAGACGCTGTCGCTTACAGCTTTGAAGTGGAAGACGTCGCGGACGCGCCCGGTGCTGCTCGTTTTGTGCAAGGCAATGGCAAGATTGAATTTGATGGTGTCACATTCGGCTATCGCGGGCAGAGCGAGCCCTTGTACAATGACTTCTCTTTGACGATTGAACCCGGTGAGACGGTAGCACTTGTGGGTCAAACCGGCTCTGGCAAGTCAACCTTCGTCAAGCTCTTACAACGCCTCTATGATGTCGATGCCGGTGCCATCCGCATTGACGGTCAAGATGTGCGCCACGTGCGGCAAGATAGCCTCCGTGGCTCGATTGCCTTGGTGCCGCAGGACCCAGCCTTGTTTCACCGCAGCTTGCGGGAAAACATCGCCTATGCCCGCCCGGATGCCAGTCTGGCTGAGTTGGAAGCGGCCACCCGTGATGCGCGCGCGGCAGACTTCATTGGCCGCTTGCCGAAGGGTCTTGAGACCCAAGTGGGCGAGCGGGGTGTCAAGCTATCAGGTGGGGAGCGTCAGCGCGTGGCGCTTGCCCGCGCATTTCTAGCCGATGCTCGCATCTTG
>JBEIEG010000036.1:0-14553 GCA_040383035.1 Hyphomonadaceae bacterium
ACCGACGCCTTGATGCTCTCGGCTGAGACCGCTGCAGGTCAGTTCCCAATGGAGGCCGTTGCAGTCATGAGCCGGATTGCGGAGCGGGTCGAGGCCGATCCCCGTTGGCCGGGCCTGATGGATGCCGAGCACGCCAATCCTGAAAGCGCGGTACCTGATGCCGTATCTGCTGCTGCTCGCACGGCTGCCAACGCGTCAAAGGCTGCCTGTCTGGTTGCCTTTACAGCTACTGGCACCACAGCTCTGCGCGTTGCGCGGGAGCGGCCCTTGCAGCCGGTTTTGGTGCTGACACCCAGTATCCGCACGGCCCGTAAGCTTGCCTTGGTCTGGGGGCTAGAATCCCGCGTCACTAAGGATCCCAAGGACGTGGAAGATATGGCGACTGTTGCTTCGGCCATGTCGTCGAAGGTGGGCACCGCCAAATCGGGTGATCGCATCGTGATCGTGGCCGGGTTGCCGTTTGGGACCAAGGGCGGCACCAATCTCATGCGGATTGCCCGGGCGACATAGGGGGCTTTCATGACAGCCGAGCTTCTGAACCTCTCCGCCTACGGCTTTGACCTGTGTATCGCGCCCTTGGCGGGCGGGGGCATTGCGCGGCTGGATTGGCATGGCAAGCCAGTGTTGCGACCAGCTGTTGAGGGTGCCGTGGCAGCGCGTGACCCACTGGGCCTTTCGTCCTTTCCGATGACGCCTTACGCCAGCCGCATCGTCGACGGGGCATTTGATTGGGGCGATGTCTCAACCCAAATTCCGCCGAATATGGCAGGCGGAGCCCATCCCCTTCATGGCATTGGCTGGCGCACCCCTTGGTCTGTTCTTTCACAAGATGCAAATTCTATCGAGATTGCGTTGGCGCATGGTGGCGACGTCAATTGGCCTTGGGCATTTGAAAGCCGCCAGCGCTTTAATCTGTTTGAGGACCATGTCGAGGTCCGCTTGTCCGTAACAAGCCGTGATCCTCGGCCATTTCCGTCCTCTCTTGGACCACACCCTTATTTCTTGTCTGAAGGTGCCGAAATCCAATTTGATGCGGCCCAACTCTGGGAGATCAGCGGCGAGGCTTTGCCCAGCCATTTGGCCCGTCCCCCAGTCGTCGATCATTTGGCAGAAGGAATTGCCGCAACCAGCTTGAACCTCGATCATTGCTTTGAAGGCTGGAATGGCCGTGCACGGATTAAGTGGGCGGAGCATGGGGTAGAGGTTGGGGCATTTGTTTTGGTGGGTGATACCCCGTGCCCTTGCACGCGCTTACAGCTCTATACCCCGCCACAAGCAGGCTTTTTCTGCCTAGAGCCTGTTACGGCCCGCGGCGTGTCCTTCACCGCCGCAGACCCTTACGAACTGGGCGTTGTAGAGCTTGTGGATCAAAGCTTGACCATCATCACGACCCTGACGCCGTTCCGGGTCGGCTAGCGGTTTAGCTCAACCAGTTCGTACCAAGTCTGCATATAACCGCCCACACCGCCTTGGACAAAGATGGCGTCGGCATCATCGGTGATCCAGACGTCATAAACCGGGTGTTCGCTGCTCATGCCGCTTGATCCATCATCCAGGAATTGGAAGTGGCGGGTCTGGAAGGTGCCGGCTTTAACCGTGATTTCTTCTTTGCCGAGATAAAGCCCATCGATGCGAACTGGGGCCAAGAAGGGCGGGGTCGCGCCGCGATGATCGGGTGAGGGCAGATACATATTAAAGGTATGTCGCTTTTTGGCTTCCCAATCATGCAGGCTTAAGAAATAGCCGTCTGCCACAATGGGGTGGGTGCCAAAGCCATCAATCGGAGCGGCAAGGTCCACCCGTTGGGAGACCCGGCCTATGGTCGGCCCATAGCTCTCGCACTCAATATAATCGCCGCCAAAGCGGAACCAGCCCGTGCCCATGAACTTGTCGCCCACGGTTAGGCGGACATGACAGTCCATCGGCCGACGGTTGGCATCTATGGAGTAGATAATGTCGCGCATCACGCTGGGGTCAGGTTCGGCGATAAAGCAATGGGCGCGTAAAGTGGTTTGGCCATCGCTATGATGGGTGAAACGAAAATCCTCTTCGCCGCGCGCCTGATCCATCATGTGCGGCTTCTTTGACGTATAGGCAATCTTGCCGGTGATTGTACGATGCGTCATCCCATCCTCCTCGTGGTCCGCACAAAGCCTATAGGAAGTGTTCTAAGAACCAAAGCGGCATTTGCTGATGCCCTCAAGATTAGGGCTGAATTTCCTGCCCGTCCCAAGCAAAGATCTTTCCGGTCTGCGCTGGCGTGAGGCGACCCAATACGGAGAGCAGCGCAGTAGCAGCAGTCTCCGGCTCAAAGATCTCATTTCTGGTATAGCGCTGAAGGAAAGGCTCTGACATGGCGCTGCGCACAGTACCAGGGTGCAGTCCGATGCAAATGACCTGCGGTCGGCGCGCAGCCAGCTCAATCGAAGCCGTACGGATCAATTGGTTCAGCGCTGCTTTTGAGGCGCGATAGCTATACCATCCACCTGCTTTGTTATCGCCGATAGAGCCCACCCGCGCCGAAAGCGAGGCGATGACGGCGGGCCGGTCGCGGGCAAGCAAAGGCGAAAAGTGCTTCATCACCAGCGCGGGGCCAATCGTGTTGACCCTGAACAAACGGGCCATGGTTTCAGGGTCGAGTTCCTTCAAACCCTTTTCCGGACGAATGGTGTCGCCTTCATGGAGGATACCAATCGTATTAATGATTAAATCAACGCCACCTTCGACTTGGCAGGCACTGGCGGCTTGGATCAGGCTGGTTTCACTTTCTAGATTGATGGCTAAGGCAGTTACACGTGGATCGGCGCTCTCAATTGGCTTGCGGCTGAGGGCAAAGATGTGTCGTGTGCTCGCGTTTTCCAGCAGTATACGGATTAATGCGCCGCCGATGGCACCGCCGGCACCCAGCACGATGATGGAGTTAAAATGTGTGTCAGTCATGGAAATGATACGCGATTTCCGCTTGCATGGACTATCGCTTAGGCAGTTAAGCCGAGCAAAGCCTCAACTTCGTCACGGCTCGGCATAGAGGTTTGTGCCCCAGCTTTTAGGGTCGCTGCCGCGCCTGCCGCACACGCATAAGCCAAAGCGTTGGCGACAGAGCCCTCGGAGAGAAATGCAACGATAAAAGCCCCCACAAAAGTATCACCAGCACCTGTTGTATCGACGGGCACAACTTCCGGCGAGGCGCTGCGCGCAATCTCTTTGCCATTCTGGAAAGCTACCGCGCCATCGGCCCCTAACGTGTGAATGATCAGAGCTTTCAAGCCATCTAATTGGTCACCATAAAATGTGGCTTCTGTTTCATTCAACACCAGAATATCAGCCCGGTTGAGAACGTCTTGTGGCATCGGTTTTGCCGGCGCGAGATTGATGCATAAGAGGCTTGTCACCGTGTCTGCAAGATAGGAGATGGTCTCAACCGGCAGTTCAAGCTGGCACAAGGTCGCATCATAATCGCCCGACAGATCTGCCAAAGTGCTTGGCGAAACAGAAGCATTTGCACCCGGAGTCACGACGATTTGGTTCTCGCCTGCGGCATCCACGACAATCAGCGCGACACCCGTTGCCACACCGTCCAAGATGGCGACGCCCGTCAAATCAACATGGTTTGCTTTGAGCAGGGATAAAGCCTGACCGGCGGCGCTATCGTTTCCAACGCAGCCGAACATAGCAACGTCGGCTCCAAGCTTTCGGGCTGCGAGCGCTTGGTTTGCGCCCTTGCCGCCCGGATAATGCGCTAGGACACCGCCACTGACGGTCTCGCCAGGTCTGGGCAAGGTGTGGACGCGGGCAACAATATCAAGATTGACCGAGCCAATAACGCGGATGCGGGGCGGGTGCTTCATGCCAAATACCTCAACAGCAAGGACAGGACCGCTTCTGGAGTGGCTTTTGATACCCAGCTCGCGTTGAACTCGCCAGCTACGGCCTTGCGGAACTCAACTGCTGTGTGCCCCCGGGTCAGCGTGCTCATGGTCTCTACTTCAATGCGGCAGGGGCGGAGCGAAAAGGCTTCTGGAGCCAGCAGATAAGCAATCACGCAGGGGTCATGCAAAGGTGCGCCCGTAGCGGGTTGGTCTGGGTCAGATGTATCCATCAGATTGGCTGGCAAAGCGTTCGAGAAGGCCAACATGTCAGCGACCAACTTGGCACCGGGTGTGTTTAGTCGCGTAATCGCCTCCACCCAAGCCGGGGTGCCGCGCACTTGGTGGGTAGCATCCAAGCCGAAAGCCACGATGTTACAGCCGCTCTTGAGAATGATATCGGCAGCCTCTGGGTCAGCATAGATATTATATTCGGCAGAGGCCGTGATATTGCCGCCCTCACGTCTCGCCCCGCCCATCAGGACGATTTGACGGAGGCGGCGGGCGGTAGCGGGTGCTTGTTGGATCAAGCAAGCGATATTGGTTAGGGGGCCTGTGACCGTAAGGCTGATGGTGCCAGCCGGCGCAGCCTCAATCGTCTGTATCAGGAATGAAATAGCGTCAGTTGATTGTGGCCCTAGACTTGGGGGGCTTTCAGGATAATCACCCAAGCCCTCTGGCCCGTGAAACTCATCGGCAATGATGGGGTCCCGAGACAAAGGCTTGGCAAGTCCTGCGTGAATGGGCACGTCTTCGCGACCCATGATTTGCCGGATCCGGCAGGCATTGCGAGTGGTTTTCGCGAGGTCGACATTCCCTGCTGTGGTCGTGATCCCGAGCAAATCTAGACGGTCGCGCGCACCAAAGGCGAGCGCTAGAGCCACCGCGTCATCGACACCGGGATCGCAGTCCAGAATAAGCGGGATAGGCTTCATACGGTGCGTGCGGCCTTGTCCTTGTCGTTGCTGGCTTTGATCATAGAGCGCACGGCTTCCCACTGAGCATCATCCCATGCGCGCAGGCCTGAGAAATTACCACCTGTTGCTTGATAAGCTGCGCCATCAATCGCAATCGTCTGCCCATTCACATAATGGGCACCCTTGGCCATCAAGAACACGGCTAGATTGGCAAGCTCAGTCATTTCACCAACCCGGCCCATGGGGTTTGCTGAGCGCTCTGCGCTCTCCATGCTGGCTCCGGGCGAAAGTCGCTCTGTCATACCCTTGGTGGGGAAGGGGCCGGGCGCAATATTGTTGAACCGAATGCCATAGCGGCCCCACTCAACAGCAAGGGATTCCGCCATGGCGCGCACACCGGATTTAGACATGGCCGACGGGACGGTAAAGGCCGAACCATTCCACACCCACGTGGTGAGGATATTGATCACATTGCCCTTTTTGCCTTCCGCAATCCAACGCTTGCCGATATCCAACGTCATATAAAATGTGCCACGGAAGACGATATTGGCAATGGCATCAAAGGCGCGTGGCGAGAGGTCTTCTGTTTTGGAGATAAAGTTGCCCGCCGCATTATTGACCAAGCCCGTCAGCGCCCCACCATCGGCCCAGATGAGGTCAATGGTTTCGCGGATCGCTTCAGCATTTCGGATGTCACAGGGTAAGGCAACGATTTTACCGCCATGACGGCCCATCAACTCATCGCGTGTCTCCTCTAGCACCGCGCCGCGGCGACCGAGAATATAGACCGTCGCGCCAAGTGCGAGGAAGGCTTCCGCCATCTCTTTGCCAAGGCCCGTGCCACCACCTGTTACCAGAATTCGTTCACCAGCCATCAGGCCGGCACGGAACATCAGTTTTTCAGTGTCCATTGGCGCTTCGCTCCCCTTTTTCAATTTTGATTAAGGTGAGCATATTGCATTTATCAGGCTTGGGAAGGCATACCCCCACGGCTCGCAGCAAAAGATACCGTGAAGCTTGATGGGTTAGCCCATCAAGAACTTTAGCGGCTCATGCAGTCGCACCCGCCAGGATGCCTCATTGTGGTCTGCACCCTCATAGACGCGGCTTTCGAAGTCTTTGCCTTGCTGCCAGCCTTGCTCTTTAAAGACTTGATCCATCGCTACTTGATAGGGCTGGTAGAAGCTATCCAGATTGATGGTGCCATGGTCCATCCAGATTTTGTTCTGGCCGGGCTTTGGCAGCTTTCGCTTGAGATAAGTCGCAAAGGCTTGGATCATTGCCGGGGTTTCGAGGTCCGGCTTGCTGTAGCTTTCAGCGGCACTCAACAGCGTCCAATGGGTGGAGAGGCAGCCTGCTGCGCCGAAGACGTGCGGGTACTCGCAAATTCCATAAAGCGAGATTAGTCCACCCATGCTCGACCCCATAATGTAGGTTGAGCCCCTGTCCGGTCTGGTACGATAATCGCGATCAATCATCGGCTTTAACTCGTCGACCAAAAAGCGGAGATAGCCATCGCTGAGGGCGGGGCCGTCATGCTCCACTTCCGTCCGAGTACGGAGCTTTGTATCCATCGCTGCTTCAACGCCTGCGGGCGAAAAGTCCTGCCGTCTTGTGGACGTATTCCACACCCCCACCACAATGGCGTCGCTACCAGGAACCGCGCGGTGGCGGGCTTCCATCGCCAGATCGACCCGCCAAGACTGCCCACCAAAGGCGGTGCTTGCGCCAAAAATATTCTGACCGTCATGCATGTAAAGGACGGGATAACGGCGCTTGGACTTGCCATAATCTGCTGGCAGCCAGATGCTCACCGTGCGAGCGCCGGTAAACCGGCTCGGCATGGTTTCATAGCGGACGATCATCGCCTCGCTGGCGTCAGATGGATTAGGGACAAGAGCAGAGGCCATAAGCCCACCTGTGGCAGCAATCAGGGTTCGACGATCCATGGTTTCATCCTTTCAGTCTGTCTGGCGAACCCAGATTTGTAGGGTTTGGGCGGGGCTGTCGAGGGTAAGGCTTTGGCCGCCGACGAGTTTCGCATCCTTGCCACTCACGCCTTTGAGGTGGTCTATTCTTTGGCCGTCAGCGATTTTCTGCCAGCGTCCGGCAGGCAATTGCACCGACGAGAAGGTAGCGGCTTTGGGTCCGATATTGGTCAAGACCAGAATTTTCTGATCCACCACATACCCCAACAGATTTTGGTCTTCCGGCGTGATCCATTTAATATAGTCAGGCGCAGGTGCTTTGGCGGTCCGGAAGACGCGGCCCATCTCACTATTGCGGAAAGCAATAAGACCCCGCCACCATTGGTTCATGGCTACAAAATCATTTGGCGCACCATTCTTCTTGGAGCGATCTAGGTCTGGCCAAACAAATTCATTCGGTGTACGGACGTTATACGTGTCTTGCCGGCCTTTGAAGTAGATCCGGCCCGTCGCAGTCTGGCGGATGATTTCCTCAGTACCGACCATACCCTTCGAGCGAAGCATTTCAGAACCACCATGAAGAACAATTGGTCCTAGGCTGGTCAAGAGCAGACCCGCTGCCACGCGGTACGGGCCTTCTTCGACCCCTTCGAGACCATTCCAGTCCTTGATTGCAAAGCGATCGGCCAAGGTCCAATTGTCATGGATGTCGGCGTAATTGATGCCGCGATTGGTTGATTGGGCTTCTTCTTTCCAACCATTAGCAATCGCTAACATGGCCTGGCTGCGTTGGCTGGCATTGCCGCCAGCATAACCGCGGTCCGTTGCCTTATCCTGCAAGCGGAAGGGGGAGCCGACTAAGGCATTGCGGGTATCATCTTGGAAGAAGGTGATTGGCGCATCTTCTTTGTACCAATCCCAATCGGGATTGGCGCGCACGATTGGGTCAGAAACATCAATCCAGGGCTCGCCATAAATGATGACATCATCGCCGACGGCCTTGCGCAGCGCGATCAAGGTCTGCTCGTCGATCTGACCTGCCAAGTCGATGCGGAACCCGTCAATGCCAAACTCGTTAATCAAGGACTTGGCTTGATCGATGATCCAACGCTGGGTCATTGGGCGATCCTCGGTCTTCACCTCGTTGCCAAAGACGCCAATATGCTGACCTGCATCGCTGGTGCGGTAGTAATAGTCACGGTCCAGCACGTTGAAATTGAACAGCATGTTGCGGCCATCCATGTTCTCGCCAGTATGGTTGGGGACGATATCCACGATCACAGCAATGCCGCGATCATGGAAAGCTTGGACGAGATCGCGGAATTGCTCACGCTCCGCCCCAAAGTCTGTGCCCTTTTTCCTATAGATGTTTTCAATCGCAAACGCGTGGGTGGTGCGATAGCCCCACTCATAGCTGAGGTCGGCAACGCCTAAGCGTTTCATCTCTGGATCATTGCCAAAGGCTGCCTGCCATTCGGGCTTTGGGTAATGCAGGAATTCCTGCATCGGCAGCAGATGGACGACGTTCACGCCCAAATCTACAATGTGATCAAAGCCGATCTTCTGACCAGTTTTGCTGCGCAAACCCGGGATGGTGAAGGCCGGGATCGTACCTTTTAACTCGTCGGCGACCGGCAATTGTCTCGTGAAGTCTTCAATATGCACTTCATAGGCCACCACGTCTTCCATTCTTGGACGACCTTGGGCGAGGGGACGCGCTGGCGTTGTTTTCGCCATCACCCGACTTTTCCCATAGGATTCTGCATTGGCGCGTGCGTAGGGGTCCGAGATATGGACTGGGTTGGTTTCATAAAAATACCGGCCGGGCCCGGGCTTTCCATGCACGGTGAAGTCATAAAAGCTGCCCGCCAGATCGCCTTCGAGGGTAGCTTCCCAAAGCCCAGAGTCATCACGCACCATATCGACCACGCGCTTCGCGGATTCAGGCTTGGCATCGGCCTGATCATAGAGATAGAGGCGGACTTTCTCAGCGCGTGGGGAGAAGATGGCAAACTGCGTCGACTTACCGTCTGCCGCAATATTGGCCCCTAAGGGCTTGGGCGAATAGAGCGTGCGGAACCACGCATCAGGGCGCACCCGGGCACTGATGCCCGTCGTCTTCAACTCTAGACGATAGGATGCACGGATATCAATCGGCTGAGCCGGAACCAAGAGAGCGGTCTCAAGATCATTAGGCAGGATGGTGGCGATGGCAACTTCCTGATTGGCTTGGTCGAGCAAGCGCCAGTCGGCTGGATTAAAAGTCCGCTCAGCCCCTTTCAGATGCAGCCAAATGGCCGACGGGCTGGCAAGTTCAGCACGCAGGCTGGGTTTCTCTGCTTCTTGGCTGAAAGCGGGTGTCGCAACAACGCCCAAGAGACAACTGAAACCGATCCAGAGACTTTTGTTGAGAGATGGGCCGAACATGGTGTTGATCCTTTAAACTCTAAAATGGTGCGGGGTGTGGACGATGGACCTAAGTGGCTGGCGCCCGACAATTGCGGGCAATAAAGTCTTCGTGGCTGGGCATTTGAGCCACGGCTTTCTCGATGATCGTGGAAACATTGCCCAAGAAGCCTTCGAGATCTTCCTCGGATAAGTCGCGCGCCAAAGCGTGATAACTTTCAGGGCGGATACCTTGCCCGATCAGGACTTGCAGCCAGCTTGGTTCGGCAAACAAATCATTAGCGCGCCGCTCAATCCGCCCGGTTTTGCGGAAAAGCTCGATCTTGTGGCTTAAGCTGTCAGGGATCGCCATGTTTTGGCAATGCACCCAGAAGGGCGAGTCGGTGCGTTCATTGGCGTGATAGTGCAGGATCAAGAAGTCGCGGATCAGCGCGTATTCCTCAATCGCTTGCTGATTATATTCATCGCTCAGAACCGTGTCACAGGCCTTCGTCGGGAAGAGGGTGATGAGGCGGCTTACTGCAGATTGGATGAGATGGATGGAGGTGGATTCCAGAGGTTCCATAAAGCCGCTGGCAAGCCCGACCGCAATACAATTCTTGTTCCAAAGCTTTTTCCGACGGCCCGTAACAAACTTGAGAGGTCGTGGATCGGCCAAGGGCTTGCCGTCGAGATTGGACATCAGGACGCGCTCAGCTTCCTCATCGCTGGTGAAGGCGCTGCAATAGACGTGGCCATTGCCAATCCGGTGTTGCAAAGGAATCCGCCATTGCCAGCCAGCGTGACGGGCAGTCGCGCGCGTGTAAGGCGTCAGTGGCGAAACCGACTGACACGGCACGGCCAGGGCACGGTCACAGGGGAGGAAATTCGACCAATCCTCATACCCCGTTTGGAGAGCGCCTTCGATCAACAGGCCGCGAAAGCCAGAGCAATCAATAAAAAGGTCTCCCGCAACCACTTCGCCAGTCTCCAGCGTTACGGATTGAATGAAGCCAGAGAGGCCATCAAGCTCTACCGAGCGTACCTTGCCCTCTGTCCGCTTCACCCCGTGATATTCGGAATAGCCACGCAAATAGCGGGCATAGAGGCCGGCATCAAATTGAAAGGCCCAAGTCGGGCCGGGCAGGGGAGAGGCACCTAAACGCTCTAGCCGATCAAATCGGTTGGCATAGGCAGCCTTGGTTGCTGCCGAATAATCCCAAAGCGAGGTCTCTTTGCCAGAGAGGTTCTGCCGCATCCAATAATGATGGAAAGGCACAAAGCCGAGGTTGCGCCCAATGCCACCAAAGGCATGCATATAGCGCTCACCCTGACGGTGCCAATTGACGAACTCAATCCCCAATTTGAATGTACCATTGGTTTTGGCGACGAAGTCATTTTCATCAATACCAAGGATCGAATTGAAGATATTGATCTGGGGGATGGTGGCCTCGCCTACACCGACGGTGCCGATCTCTTCGCTTTCAATCAGGCGGATGTTGACGCGTGGGCCGAGCACTTTCGACAGAGCACTGGCCGTCATCCAGCCAGCGGTGCCGCCACCCACGATTACAATCTTCTCAACAGCCTGAGATTCCAACCTAGTTCTCCTCGCCCCACAGACACGTGCCTGACATAGGCCGCGGACACGGGCAAATCACAACATAGAAAACCCCCGCCAGCGCAGGCCGACGGGGGTTATCGAGTTACCGATCTCTCAAGATCAGAACTTGTAGTTCACACCGACCAAGAAGGTGCGACCATATTCTTGGTAGTCCTTCACCAAACGCTCATCGTCGTTGATGAGGGTGGTGAATGGCTCGTCAGTGATGTTGTTAACTTGGAACAGAACCGACAAATTGTTCAAAGGACCTGATTGGAAGGTGTAACCAATCTGACCATCCAGAACCGATTCAGCTTGAATGCTGCGGGTTTCCAAGTTGGCACCAAAGGCCACGACCGAACCGGTAAAGTCGGAACGATAGCGGTTGCTCAAGCGGGCTTGGAAGCCATAGCGCTCATAATAGACCGAGGTGTTGAAGATCTTTTCAGACAGACCAGGCACCTTGGTTGCTGGCTGACCAGCGATTGGCTTGATGCTGCTGTCATTATAGGTCGCGCTGAAGTTTGCACCAAAGCCTTCCAGAGCTGGCACAAACTGATCGAACGGGAACGAAGCCGTAAATTCGAGACCCCGGATGTAACCACCCTTCACATTGCCTGGCGAGCTTGCGATACCAATGTTGGTTGGGCTTGGAGGCGCGCCGGTTGGAACGATTAGACCCGTTGCATCGAATGGACGCTCAACGCTGTCGACGATCCAGGATTCCAAGTTCTTGTAGAAGCCTGCCAAGGCGAAGTAGGCGCGACGACCGAAGTACTTCTCATAGCTGACGTCCAGAGCTTGGGCCAAGATTGGCTGCAGCAATGGGTTGCCCGAGTTTTGGAACCAACGCGTACCGCGGTTTGGAACGATCGAGCTATCATAGCTATAGCTAAAGGCTGCATTCATCTGGTCCATACGGGGACGCGACATCGTGCGAGCCAAAGCGACGCGAATTTTCGCATCATTGTCCAAAGCGAAGGCCAAGTTCATGCTAGGCAGGACATAGGTGTAGTCGGTGCCTTCGGTCTTGGTGACCAAGGTTGCGGTTGAGTTGCTGCGGCCGCGAGCGGTCGAGCTTTGATCGGTATTCACAACCTGGACGCCGAAATCACCTGTCAGAGGCACGCTGCCAACTTCAGTGTCGACATTGAACTTCGCAAATGCGGTGATGAGGGTTTCTTCGACCAACCAGCTCTTGATCGCAACGTCCGCGGCGGTGTTCGGGCGCAACGAATAGATGCTGCCCAAGAAGCCACGTGGGTCATAGCTGACGACATTGCCCAAGCCCAACCAAGAGAGGTTGGTTTGACCGACGCGAGCCGAAGTTGGGATAGCGACGCTGTTTGCACCACCAGCCAAATCCAAGAACCACTCATTCACCGTCTTTTCTTTGCTGCGATCCGAATAGCCGATGCCATAGTCTACCGACTTGATCGCCTTGTCGCCGTCGAATTCGTGCTTTGCAGCGATCTTCAGCGTGTTCAGTTCGTCAACTGTACCTGGTGCCTTGTAATAGCCAGCTTGGCCCCAGCCACCTGGATCGGTCAGGCTGATCGTGTTGTAATCGCCATAGTTCAGGCTTGGCTTGAACACCAAGCGGCCTGCTTCAGCGGTTGTAAACGCGAGGTTATCCGTTGCGCCAGCACCACCACGACCGGTACCGGAATAGGATTCAATGTCAGTGTCGGTGCGATCACCCTTCGACCAGCTAAGGTCGAAAGATACTGAGTCTTTCGGGCTGATTTGCCACTCAACCTTACCAGCCAAAGCAGCCAGTTCAGCTTCACGTGCGCGGATGTCGTTGCGGATGATGCCCTTTACGCCATTGAACTGGCCGGATGTGATGATGCCGTTGGTGACAACTGCGCCTGGCTGCAATTGTGCACCCGACCACCAAAGTGGCAGTTCGATGCCGCGCAAGATTTGATCGTCATTGAACTTCGAGTAGTAGCCGTCCAACGACAGGGTCAAAGTTTCAGATGGCTGGAATTCAATCACGCCCATGTAACCATCGCGCGTGATGTTGCCCGACAAAGCATAAGGCTTAACACCGCCAATGATGAAGTTTGCGCCATTGGTTGGATAGCCCCAAGCTTCATAGCGGTTGGACTGATAGGGCGACTCCATATGGGCATAGCCCAAAGCCACACCCAGCTTACCGTCCATGAATTGGTCGATGTAAGCGAGCGAGAAGCGGTTGCCAGACTCTGAAGTACCAGCGTTCAAAGCGCCCAGGTCGTTTTGCTCATAGCGCGCACCGACTGCGAACTGGCGGCGGCCAAATTTCAGCGGGCGAATGGTTTGCAGGTCAACCGTACCGGCAACACCTTGTGCCAACAGGGTTGCGGTTGGCGTTTTGTAGACGGCTGCACCGCCCAACAATTCCGATGGATATTGGTCGAATTCAACACCGCGGTTGTCGCCAACCGAGACTTGCTCGCGGCCGTTCAACAGGGTGGTGGTGTAGTCCGGGCCAAGGCCGCGAACCGACAATTGCGAAGCGCGACCGTCAATCCGTTGTGCAGCCACACCTGGCAAGCGCGCCAAGGATTCCGCGATGGAGACGTCTGGCAGCTTGCCGATATCTTCAGCCGAGACGACTTCGGCGATGACGCCCAAAGTTTTCTTTGCGTTGATGGAGTTTTCAATTCCGCGGCGGATACCGACAACCACGATGGTCTCGACATCTTTGTCGGATGCTTCAGTGGTGGATGCCGCTTGTGCATGGGCTGTCCCGCTCATAGCTGCCAAAAGGGCAACCGAAGACACTGCACCAGCCAACAAGCGAGCGCGCGACACGCCGAGACGTGATTCTGTGTGTATATTCATCGCGGTTCCTCCCAAATAAGCAGATCCGACCGCAACGGACCCGCTTGTGATTCCCTTCAGAACACGCCGGTTATCAGCCAATTAGCAGGCCGCCCGACGATATTCCGCGCCTAAAACTGACCCAAAAGTCTTGAATCAGCATTCAAAGTACGTCCAACAATCATTTATTTGTGAACGTGTAGGAAAGCTACATGACAAAATCACGACGATTGTGCAATGGGAAAGTGGGCGCGTATGCAGGTAAATGCGACAAAGTTGAAAAACTGGTGCAGGCTTGCAACAACGTAGACTCGTCATCTCGACTGATGCGGTTATATCGGAACATAAGAAAAGGTCGGGGGCCATAATGCAGGGTCAAAGCCAAAAACTTGAGCGCATGGTGATTGTTGGCGGCGGGTCTGCTGGCTGGATGGCGGCTGCCGCCATCGCTAATGCCGCTGGACGGGGGTGTTCAATTACCCTGATTGAATCCGACGAGATTGGAACCGTTGGAGTCGGTGAGGCAACTATTCCGCCCATCAAAGTTTTTAATCGCGCGCTGGGCCTCGATGAGAAGGACTTTGTCGTTCGCACCCAAGGCACGTTTAAGCTGGGCATTGAATTTGTGAATTGGGGCCGTCAGGGCCACCGCTATTTCCACCCTTTTGGAACCTATGGCGCGGACTTTGATATGGTGCCGCTGCATCAATATTATCTGCGCGCGCGCCAGACAGGCCGGGACCCCGGCTCACTCGATGATTTCACGATGGCGTGGCAGGTTGCCAAGCGCGGCCGCTTTGCCCCGCCGACGCAAGATCCGCGCTTGATCCAGTCGACATTTGACTATGCCTATCATTTCGACGCGGGCCTTTATGCCCAATTCCTGCGCGCTTATAGCGAGGCGCGCGGGGTCGTCCGGATGGAGGGCAAAATCGCGGATGTAGGCCTCGATGGTGAAGATGGCCGAATTACCCATGTGACGCTGGAAGATGGCCGCAAGGTGGAGGGCGACTTCTTTATCGATTGCTCTGGCTTCCGTGGCC
>JBEIEG010000037.1:0-14103 GCA_040383035.1 Hyphomonadaceae bacterium
GTCCGTTCAAAGCTATTATCATCGCGGTCGCCAGAAAACTCCTCACACACCTCAACGCCATGATCCGCTCAGGACAGCCTTGGAACAATCAAATCAACGCTGAATTGACACCCGCATGACCTTGGTCAAGACAGTTGCTACCGCGCGGAGCGCATTGCTACCTAAACTCGCAAGTCCCTCGCAATGCGCGCTTGCCGGGGTATGACCCAGTCCCCGGCGGTAGGTGAGTTAACAGAGGAAAATTAAGATGAAAATTGAAGTTACCGCAGAAGAGCTACGTTTCATAATTCGGTGCGGGGCGGCGTTGGCCCAGAATGTGCCGAATACCTCGCTGCTGACCTACTGCGGTTTCAACAAAGATCAGATTGCCGAGTTTTCGGGGCGTATGAGGGATGAATTGGAGAAAGAGGGACTCGATATGTAGTTGCTGGAGAGAGGGCAGGCGGTTCCCGCCTCGCGCAAGGCTTGCATTTCGAGGCGGGTGGCACGGCAATAGCACGGACCGAGGCGTTCGCGCCATTTCTAATCTTCTGAAGGGCGCCCAAAGCTGGCGGTCAAGGGGCATGGTCGGCTTGCCGATCACGCTAATTTCGATCAACGCGCAACTTCCATCCTTGCGGATCGAAACGCGCTAAGGCGTGACCCCTTGAGGGCCAGATTGGGGGCTATAAAATCACTCAACAGCTTCAGGGCAAGCAAAGCGCCGCATTGAAGCTGTTCCTAGGCGTTCTACGGGGTGACTGTTGTTTGCACCATTTGTGTCGTGGATTTGCGAACTAACTTGGTCTGCTTTGCGCCAAACTAGGTCAATAACGCGCAATTCTCTCAAGCCCGAAAGCGGACATACTCAAACTAAACGATTTGCGATTTGGCTCTACGTTCAAGCGACGGACTAAATGAGGCTCTGGTCACTGTTTGAATGCATAATTAGTCTGCGGCCTTTTGGCCGCGCGCACCCTCAAATTCTTCGGTGTCGCCAGTATTTCTGGGTGGTTGAGTGTTCGCTTTCAGAAACGCAAGCACCCGCGGCCAGCTGTCGGCCCGAGCAGCAGCGTTGCCTTCTACGCTGCCGCCATATTGGCCAAGACTGGCGTAAAACGGTGCGTCCTTTGGTATCGGCGGTCCAAGCAAGAGATGACCCGCATCGGCATATGCCAGAACTGTCACAGGCGGACCGCCCCGTGTTTGCGAGCGCGCTTGAACGTTACGTGCCATGGGGCAAGCCGGCCACATCGTCTCTGCTTCTCCGCAAACCAAAAGCGTGGCCGCTTGTGCTTGTTCGATCGGGATAGCGGCGCGTGCGGCGGCATCTTTTTGGTTGGGATCTTCAACTGAGCGATAAACGCTAATCACGCCCTCAACTGGATCCCAGCTGGCAAACGGCATGGTAGAAACGTCCCGCCCCTCTGTTGTCCATGATGCTAAGGAGCTCGCGCCACCTTTTGTCCAATCAATGCCATTCCACGCCACACTGCTTGGCATGCCGGCGACAACGGCGCGCAGGTCTGGTCTGCGCGTGGCGACAAGCAATGCAGCTTCTGCGCCTTTCGATCCACCCATCAATGCTAAGCGATTTGCATCGACCCTGGGCTGCGTAGCGAGCCATTCAAAGCCGCGATCAAACAGCTCAAGAGGAATAAGCTCAAGCGTTTTTGATGTACCGGGTGCACCGAAATATGCCAGCTGCAATACGCTGAAGCCTTCGCGTTGCAGGGCTAGCGCTATATCCAACGTGGCGCGCCCCAAGCCGCCTTCAGATCCGCCAAGTAGAATTATACCGGGTGATTTTTTGGTTGTCTGGGCTGGAAAATAGTTTCCAACTAAGTTCGCTTCATTGACGCGCACGCCAGTGGGACCGGGGGCAAGTACCTCGGCTTTCGGTGATCCATAATCATGGGGCGCGGCCAGCTGAAACATTGAAGCGGCGCCTAACAGTGATGCGACCAACAATCCGACAACTAGTCCTTTGTTCCAGCGCATTGAAGGGCTCCAACGTGATGGGGCATACTCGCGCAACAGTGATTGTTGTTGCAGTGCTGAGGATCAGCGCGTCAAGGTGACAAACATCATGTCATAGCCAGCCCTTATTGCGGGCAATGCGCGCTGCTTCGATGCGGCTAGCTGCACCGAGTTTGGTCGACGCTTCAGACAGATAGTTCCGTACCGTACCCGGCGACAGATCGAGCATCCGCGCGATATCCTTGTTGGAGCAGCCTTCATCAGCATGTCTCAGGACGGCGCGTTCGCGATCGGATAACGGATTACTTGGGGCATCCCAAGCCGCATCGGCAAGCTCCGGCGCAATCGCCCGCCCGCCTGCAGCAACTTTGCGGATAGCAGCGGCAAGTACCTCCGAGGGCGTATCTTTCAACAAATAGCCGCGCACGCCTGCATCCATAGCGCGCCGCAAATAGCCCACGCGGCCAAACGTGGTAACAATGAACACCTTTGTGGA
This sequence comes from Hyphomonadaceae bacterium, assembly GCA_040383035.1. Classification (GTDB taxonomy): domain Bacteria; phylum Pseudomonadota; class Alphaproteobacteria; order Caulobacterales; family Aquidulcibacteraceae; genus Aquidulcibacter. Next base: position 2,456 of record JBEIEG010000037.1, read on the forward strand.
TGCCTTTTCCCTTGTAAGGGCCTCGGCAACATCCAACCCGGTAAGTTTTGGCATTTCAATATCGGAGAGCAGAATATCCGGGCGGTGTGCGCGCACGGCATCGAGAGCTGCTTCGCCGTCGCCAACTCGCGCAACGATCGTGATGTCGCTTTCAAGCGACAGTAGCGCTGCAAGAGCGCCGAGCACCAGCGCTTGATCCTCGGCCAATACAACACTGATCATCAGCTTGCCTCTATTGGTAAATGGGCCACAATTTTTGCGCCAGCGCTTCCGCCAGTAACGCTTAATCCACCGCCAGCCGCAGCAAGGCGTGCGCGCATCCCGCCAATCCCGCCACCTTCACGTAACGCTTCCCCATTGCCGTCATCGCTTACAATGAGGCTCAATCTATCGTCTCCGTTGGTGACCGCAATCCGGCAGGAGTTTGCGCCAGAATGGCGGATGACGTTGGTGATCGCTTCACGCAATGCCATGGCGAGCACTGCGCTTGCCCCGCGCTCGATCGCTTCGGCATCGCCCTCTACGACGGAGGCGATACCAGCAGCAGAAAGGGCTGTTTGTGAGGTTGCGATTTCGCGCGCCAATGTAGCTCCAGTCATGCCGGCAACGGCGGCTCGGACGTCGGCTAACCCATCGCGTGCGGTCGCAGCCACGGCCCGCATTTCAGCCTCGGCTCCTTGAGGATCGCTCGTAGCAAGCCTAGCCGCGAGATCGGCTTTGATCGCAATCAACGTCAATGTGCTCCCGAGCATGTCGTGCAGATCTCGGCCAATCCGTTCGCGCTCGGCAATCGCGGCGAGCTGCTTGACCTCCATTTGGGCGTTGGTGAGTGCGTGGTTTTTATCTTGCAACGCCGCTCTTGAAATGACGCCGATGCCAACCATCACCATCATGAAGATGCCGAAGCCCCAGTAGAAGGGGTTTTGCTGACTTAACAACCCCGCGAACACAGCGATGAACGCAAAAGCACCAACCAAAATCGCGGCCCGGCGCGGGGGGCGCAGATCCCCAATCATAGCCGCCGCATAAATCGCGATGACAGTCCAATTGCCGTAAGTGGGGATCAAAGCAATAGCGATAAATAGAGTGACGATGGAGCATGTGATTAAACGCAAGCCGGTTGCGCCGATCGCGAGAAAATAGACGACCAAAAAGATCGTGACGCCGATCGTTGCGCCAATTATTTGGATTGGCGTCGGCGCTTGAATGAACCAAGGTATCAGGAACATCGGCAGATAGGCCAGCCAGAGCAGAGGGCTTTCGAGGCTTCGCCACTGTGATTTGGGGCTCATATGCCAGTGGGTGTTAGTCATGTTCGCACACTCATCGTAGTCGATCGGCTTGGTCAAGCGGCGTGCCGTTGTTGACCAGTCCAAGCAAACACAGCCGCTGCCAAAGACAAAAGTACTAGCGGACCCACATGCAGCCAAAAATAGGCTATTTCGCTGCGGCCAACTGCCATGAGCGCCAATTCGCCTAGATGATAGGATGGCAACACCCATGCGATGGTCTGGATCGCCTCCGGCATGAGCGCGAGCGGCATCCACAATCCGCCCATAACGGCCATTCCCAAGAAAAGAACATTCACGATTGCCACAGCGCTTTTTGAGCCCATACGATAGCCAACGCCAAGTCCTATCAATGCGAAAGGAATTACTGCCGTGATCTGAATGCTGGCCATTAATGCCCATTGGGTAGCAGAAAGCTTGACGCCAACCATGGCAGCGACTGCGTAGATAAGTGCGATCGCGATTGCGCTAAACGCCATCGTTGCCGCAAGTTTACCAACGATGTGTGCGCCAGTTGGCATGGGGGACAGACGCTTCAGTTCAAGCTGGCCGCTTTCGCGTTCGCTGGCGACATTTGCTCCGAAACCAAATAGTGCCGGACCCATAACGGCGTAAACCCCAAACGTCGCCAACATTTGCGTCACCACCGAATGATCACCTCGCCCCATGCCGATCGCAAACAAAGTATAAAATCCCACCGGCAATAAGACGGTGGGAATTGCAAACATTGGCATTCGGGCAGCTTTCATAAATTCTGCCTTCGTCTCGCGCCAAAACACGCCGGGCGCTGCAGCAACAAGAGTGGACATTATGCGGCTTCCTTTAAAGTGGCTTCGACAATGCTAGCCAACGCGTCTTCCAGCGATGCGGCGGTAACATCAACATCGTTGAGACTCGGGTCCGCGCGGAACAGCGCTTCCAGCGTATTACGAGCATGGCTGCTAAAGATTGAAGCGTCAGCACCGCGCAAAACAACTTTAACTACTCCGGGCAATGATTGAAGCAGGTCAGTGCAAAGGGGCGTGCGCACACGGATGGTTGTGCCAGCAACACGCCCTTTGATAGCCGCAGGCGAGCCGTCCGCCGCGATACGGCCATCGGCAATCACCACAAGGCGATCAGCAAGCGCTTCGGCTTCGTCCATGTGATGAGTGGCAAGCAAAATTGCTGCACCATTGGCAGCTTTTTCCCGGACGGTGCGCCACAGCGCATGACGCGCCTGCACATCTAAACCGGTTGTTGGCTCGTCGAGCACCAACAAATCCGGAGCCCCGGCAATAGCGAGCGCGAATTGCACGCGCCTTTGTTCACCGCCAGAGAGTTTGTCGCATGGTCGTTTGGCCAAAGCTGTAAGACCAGCTTGGTCCAGAATATCGGCAGTTTTCAACCCTCGCTTAAAGTAACCTGCGTGCAACGTGATGACCTCAGACACGGTCAAGGCATCCGGCAGGCCCGCTGCTTGCAACATGACACCGAGGCGTGCGCGAGCATTCTGGTGTCGCGGGTCGAGGCCAAATAATTTAATCACGCCAGCATCTGGCGAAATCCGACCGCTAAGCAAGCCTACGATGGTCGATTTACCCGCACCATTGGGTCCAAGCAAAGCGGTTACAGTGCCGGGCTCCAGGGCGAAATCGAAATCTTGCAAAACACTGCGTTTGGCATAGGATTTTGAAACGTCTCGCAAAGAGGCAAGTTCCCCAGACGATATTGATGGCAAGGCACATCTCCTTATGATGCGCCTTCATACGGCGACAGTTATCTTCCGGGACAGTGCGTTAAGTCAGATGCCAAACGTGACAAATGTCAGGCGTGCACGTGCGGCTAGCGGTGCTGTGTCCAACGACTGGTGCACCGACCGTGCTTTGGCCCAAAGTTGAGTGATGTGCCCCTCACGAATTTGGACGACCGGAGGTTAGAGTTTGCCGTTCAGATGAATGGCCGCCTTTGACGGCCGCGCGCCCCTAAGCAGACCATCCGCAATCGGCCAAGTTCTGCCTAAAGGCCGTCAGTTCTGGATGCGCCAAGCAGTAGGCGAAGGTACTGCGTGAGCGGAGCCCGAAGGAAGACTCTCGTAAGGTCACAAAAAATGGATGCGATTCGTCCAAGTCGGAAGTGATCAACAGCGAGTAATCAGGCCGCGCGCAGCAGCTCAGCAACCACCGATGGCCGTCGCGCGATCATCGCCAGCAGTACTTGGGCGGGACCAGTGGGGTGACGGCGGCCCTGTTCCCAGTTGAGCAGCGTCCCCTTGGCAACGCCGATGCTTTTGGCGAACTGACTTTGCGACAGACCGGTCTGCGCCCTGATCTTGGCCACATCGATTACCGGCACCTCGATAACGTGGACACGCGCGCCGGTATCCGCGCCCTTGGCAAAGGCAATCGCTTCATTGAGGCCCTCGGCCAACTCATCGTAAAACTTACTCATCCTCGTTCTCCATAAGTTGCCAGCAGCGTCTTGGCCAACTGCACCAGGTGGGCCTGCTCGGCCTTGGTCAAGTTACTCTTATCATTTTTGGCAAACACACCCACCAAAAACAGAGGGACATGCGCGCCGCCAAAGACAAACAAGGTCCGATATCCACCGCTCTTGCCGCCGCCTTCGCGGGCCCAACGGACCTTGCGCAAACCACCGCCGAGCGGCACGCCAGCCTCTGGGTTAGCCGCGATAAAATCGACAATGGCCGCACGTTCCTCATCCGACATTATTGCTTTGGCTTGCCTCTCGAAGATAGCCAGTTCGACAACGGTTTGAGGAGCGATCATCAGGAGGATTTATAAGCTAATGACGTATATGTCAATGGCGTACTTATTTTACCAAGCGTTTCCCAGCAATGCACATCGCGCCTTAGCGAGCAGTCCCTCAGGACTGCACCTCCTCAGAGGCGCTAAATTTTGACACCAACGGATCAAGTGATCCGGCGTCGGGAGTCGGATGATAACTGTAGCCAACGTGATCCCAATGGTGGGTGCGAGGGGTCTTACGCCGCCTCGGTCGTTCAGCGGCAGACAGCCCCTGCCACAGTGGCGCCCGGGGTCTTTGCCAACGGCGCGACAGCTCTAGTCATTCATACGCCTATAACACTTATTCGGAGGGATGTTCGCCTTTCCTTGGCGGCTTACCGACCATGCCAGCCCCAGACCAGACCAGCCGCAATCGGCCACTATTGCCAAAACAAGAGCAAATTTCCCCATCAGGAAATCATCGCCGCGCTAGCCAAAAAGCCACTAAAAAATGCCCCGCTCGTGCCTCTAAACCGTCGACTTAGGACGACTTACATCGCCTAAAAATGGACGACTTATCGCAAGTCATAGGGGGTGTAAGATAACTTGTCTAAAATCAAATATAATCAATAAGATAAACTAACCGACGACTTAGGTCCTTTTATCTTGCCCCGCAACACAAAAAACGACTTACATTTCTCTGTCGCCATTCAATGATCGCCATCTTCAAGCCCGCCTCATTTTCAAGCAAAGCCAACATGGCCGGCAAGTCAGGGGATCCCTAAACAATCGCGGTTGCCTGGCATAATCGGCTGCATCCATAACTCGGGCAGATATTGGCTGTGTAGGCTCGCGGATAGGCCATAAGCGCTTGGAGCCCCATAAATGACTCCTGAGGCGTGATGCGGGCTGAGGCTAAAGCTGAGGCTGCTAGAACGGCAAGGGCATTGAGGCGGGCGCTAATTGCCTTTGACGGCGCAGTTTTGATTGGGGGCCACGCGGTTTGGACAGTGACGCGGGCAGGGGGCTTGGCGCTCGATTGTCTTGTTCGGCTGCGTAGGCTGCGACGCGCGGCTCACTAGAGGATCTGCGGGGCGCTGAAAGGTGTTCGTTGAAATAGTCGTCTAGGTGGCGTCGCCAATACATCGCCCGGTCACCAACATGGGTGCAAAGCGGGCCGCACCCTTCATGGAATTTCCGCGCGAGTGTCTGGGCGGCCATCTCCAAGCCCAAATCTGTCAAATAGGCTGCTGCGTCCTTACGGTTGAGCAAGCGATCCCGTTTTGTCTCGGTCTCTCCATCATCCATGGATTCAATCCTTTTCGTCTATTTCCTTCCCTGTCAGCTGAATTTTGCTGGCGAAGGTGGTCGCTGCAGGATTTATGCCGTGAGGTTGCGAGGCAATCACCTCAAGGCCATCGCATGCCCAGCATTTCCTTGGAATAGCGCGGAATTGATTGGAATGGGTAGGCTTGATGCCATAATCCCATGATTACTCTAATCGATGATGGCTCAATACTTTGGGGATTTAATCGTCACTGATGTTTGTCTGATTTTGGGACAGTCTTTTTTCGGTTTGATTGAGGCTGCCTAACGCTTTTTAGAACGAATACGCGCCTTGGGGTGCAACCCCGTTTGGCCGGTTTGTGGGTTCAAGGAATGGCGACAATTGGCCGATTGCGGCTGGTCTGCTTTGGGGGCGTGGGCGGCGAAAGCGGACGTTCAAGCGAACACATTCTCACAGAGAATGCACCGGACCAGTCAACTGGGTCAGACCCAAGTTCTTCTCCAACGAACTACGGTTACACTCGCCTGGTCAAGAGCGGAACGGGTTTTAACCGTAGCTGAGCTCCTTTGATTTGAAGCTCGATCGTTGCCGGCCATAGTTTTTTGAGGCGACTGGTAATCACTCAGCTAGAATGAGCGCGTTGCAGATTTCTAAACTTCGGATGGCGTCATTGTCAGTCGTGGAATGCTCAAGGGGAAGAAGGTCGCGACGATTTGCGGGCCATTAGTGTGCCCGCAAGCTGAAAGAGCCAGGCGGTCACGATGATGAGCCAAGCCAAGCCGTGCACGGAGTATTTCACCGTGTCACAGAACGGGACCAGCCAATACAGCGTCGACAGCACAACCCCGTCCTGAGCCGGATAGTTGAGGATAATTACCGGCATCAAGGTGTTGGCGATGAGCACAGACACGAGATAGACGAACGCCATTCCATCACAGAGCGTCCGCACGACCCGTGATCGGACCGTTGAGCGGTAGACGCTCATCAGGAAACAGCAGAAGCCGGGAGGAGCCAGAGTGTCGGCGCCAAGCTGGAATTGGGCATACATCTTTCGGCCGCCCTCATTCAGGGCATGAGCGAACTGGGCGATTTCGGGCTGGTGGTAACCAAATTGCACGTCCAGGGGAGGGATACCGCCTGTAAACGCCGTCAGCACCTTGATCTGAGACGTCACCAACCAGAGCGAGGGAAACAGCGCGGCTGCGGCAACAGCAATCCCAAGCGGGTTGGACAGCAACCTCTGCCCCGTTGGCGAAAACATCAAAAAGAGCGTCAGCAGGGTCCAGGCCAGTCCGATCAGCGAAATACCTGAGTAGAGCGAAAGATCGAACAATAAGGTCATTTGCGCGCCTTTGCTCCGCTTGGATCAATGCAGATCACTTCTGTCTCATTGCCTTCCAGTGCCGCATTCAGGATCGGACTGTTGGTGGTACAGGCCCACCCGGACGCCGTGAAGGTGAAGTCACGGGTGAAGGTGCCGCGCAGTGGCATGGGGTAAACGATAAACCGCTTCTCCTTGGGCAGAAAACGATAGACACGGTCCGTCAAGGTCTCGTTGATCCAAACCTCCTGCGTGGCGGGGTGAATCGCAAGGGCATAGGGGGCCGGGCGATAGCCTGCGGCAAACTCCGGCATGGGATAGACCTCGCTCTTCATGCTCTGCGTATCAACCTTGGCGATCATGCCATCGTTGTAGCCCGTTACCCAAAGCTTACCCTTGGCGTCGAAGCGAAGACGACGCGGCCCTTCGACCGGCGAGTCAAACTCCGTTACCGCAAACGTCGTGGGATCGATGGCGCCAAGCTTGTCGCCCCACAGGCGCGCGTACCAGATGCGCCCATCTACGGGGCTGATATCGATGCCATAGGGCACGGTGCCAGCAGATCCCCCGAGTGGCTTGAGCTTCGGCAGGTAGATCAGCTTGATATCACCGCTGACCGGATCAAGTCGGCCCACCTGCGTAGAGGCCGCCAGCGTGAACCAGACGATGCCGTCGCGGCCAATGCGGATTGTATGGGGGTAGCGTGCAGGCTCAGGAAGCACGAATGAAGCTTTCCACGTCCGGGTCTTTGGATCGAAAACGCCGATCTCGTCGGACCCGGCATTGGTTGTGTACCAATACCCGTTCTTGCCCAACGCCAAGGAATGCGGACCTGGCTCCTTGGAGCGTGCGGAATAGCTGTCCCCTTTGCCAACGGCGGGACGCATCGACGGAGGCTGATCGAAAAAGACAGACTTTCCCGAAACAAGGTCCGTCACCGCCATCTGGCTTGCCGTTCGGTCGACAGTATATATCAGGCCGTCGGCAGGATTGATGTCCGCGTCATGGGGGAAAATGGTGTTTTCGAGTCTATACTCATGGATGACAGCCTGCTGGGTTTCGGCGTCGACTGGAAACACTGGACGCACCTTTGGTGCCTGCCCCCGGAACCCGGCGGACAGCAGCGTAGCATGGCTCTCGATCAGCTTGGGGTCCGGGTTGCCAAGATAACCCTGCATGCGCTTGGTCACCTCGGCCCACTGTTCAGGTGGCCGCGGCGCACGCGTGACGCTATTGCCCAAGGCATGGCAGCCCGCACAATCGCGCTGCAGGTTTTGCCGGCTGCTCATCGCCTTTGGATCCTTGTCAAAGGCAAGGTTCCCAAAGTGATAGGCCGATGGCAGGCTTTCGGAAATCTCAGCCAAGTCGGTCATCGGCTTCAGAACCGCCTTCTGCTCAACAGACTTCCCAGCGGTGAGTATCAGCTTGCTCGTCTCGTCTCGGTAATAGGGTAGGCGGAACCTGACCGTGACGTCCCCAGTCAAACCCGTCGATAGTTCGTATCGACCCTGTTCATCGGTGAATACGCTTTGCGAGATTCCCGATGTTTCGTTGGTCACCCGCACCATGACACCGTTGAGCGGTTTGCTCTGACCGTCGTTCACGACCCCCGTCAACAGCCCCGGGGTCACACCCTGCACAGATTTGGAAGACTCCTTTGCCGAACAGGCTACGAGTGCCAAACTCATGAAAATAATCAAAGACAACTTCTTCATGCGCTTTTCCTCGTGATCGAACCAATTATGAAATTCCAGCATTGCAATTCTGTACCGATCAGTCAATAATTAAGTATGGCACGCCCTATAGAGTTCGACATCATGACTGCGAGGGAGAGCGCTTTGAAGCTCTTCTGGCGCAATGGCTACCAGGCGTCATCCCTTTCGGATCTCCTGGATGAAATGAAGATTGGCCGCGGCAGTTTCTACGCCGTGTTCGGTGACAAGCGGCACCTGTTCCTTGAGTGCCTCAACCTTTTCGCGGAGCGAACCGGTGCCATTGTCCAGAGGATCAGGGACAAACACCCGCCGATGGATGCCATAAGGCATTTCCTGCAACACAGCCTGAACCATGGTGAAGGATCGAAAGCAGGATTTGGGTGCATGGCAGTCAACACCGTCATCGAACTCGCAGGGATAGACGACGAACTGGCCGTGGCGGCGAGCGCATGGCTGTCGAAATTGCAGACCCTATTCGAAGAATGCCTATGCGAAGCTGGCTATTCTCCGGCACGCGCTGCCGAATACGCCGCCTACCTCATGCTGGTGAATGAAGGCGTCCGGGTGGCAAGCCGCCGCAAACTCCCGCGCCGACAGAGCCTCGAGGCAATCGATACCGCGCTGCGTCTGCTGCAAGCCACACCCCTCTGAACAGACTAGCTACCATGGACGCTGAACCTAAAATTGGCGGGACCGTTGGTAGAGCAGGGGGGAACTCAACAGGTCTGCTTTGGTCCGCATGGCACCTGAGCCGTCGCCTAGTCCTGCTGAGCGTGTAGGGTCAACGACCAGAGGAAGCTGGTCCTCAGGCGGTCGGGTGCGAGAGCTGGATCCTCCCGCAGATTGGGTGCGCCGCGTGTGACGGGCAGGAAGGGCGCGGCTGGATAGCTGGCGCGCTGGTGGCAGGACAGGCAGTTGCTGACCGTTCCACCGCCCTGTCCATGGTCGGGGAACCGGGCCTCTAGCCAAGGGTTGAAACAGATATGAGCGCTTCCGTCAGACGCCCTTGGCGTCTCGGCGTCAAAAGCCACTTGCATGAGGTAGTTGCGCCATGGGCCACGCAGATCGGATGGACGGTCTGCGGCAAAGGGGCCGACCCCAGGCCGGTCATGCCACCAGAAAGCTGCCCAAACCCAGTCCTGCTGCTCATGGGTCATCATATTGATCCCGACCAGGGCCAGTCGGTCATTGACGGCGATGGGACGACCTAGCGCAATGATGGCTGTGCGGTTGCTCTCGGGATCGAGGGCGAACTGCTTGGCCATTGCCGCATCCACGGCCACATGATGGAACGCCTCAAGCTGGACACGCCGCGCCCCGGGAAAGGATCGGCCTATGAATTGGACAGCCGCAGTTTTGTCAGGGGAGTTGTTCGCGGGATCGACCGCCACGACCCGCGCCCAGCCTAGATGGGGATTGCCGTTGGGGTCCGGCGGGTTGAGTTCGGGATCCCAGACGGGCATAGCGGTCAGGCCCTCTGGCGCGACAGGCCACCAAGCGGTCTTGATCACGATCGCTGCGGCAGGGAAGGGCGGCACAGATCCGGTCTTGCCGGTGAGTTGCAGGTGATCCAACGTCGCTTTGCGATAAAGGTCCTGATCGCGAATGTGAGCGAAGGCTGCGGGATTGAAAAGGTTATAGGCAATTATCGGCGCGCCGATTAAATGCGGGTCGCCGCCGATGCTCTTGGGCCTTAAGAAGCCTTGGATGCCTCCGGGTCTCTTTGCCGCCGCTTCGGCACCAAAGACACCGCCTTCTCCTTGCCAGTGAACAAAGGCCGGTTCCTTGCCAGAGACCATCTCCGCAAAAGCCATCCACATATGTCGCCTTTGCGCCGTCACGTCGCCGCCGAGGCGCAGGCTTTCAACGCTGGCCGCTAACAGAGTTTCGGACCTTGGGCTGGCAGCAGGTGGCTCGCCCTGTAAGAGGACCGCGGCCCCCAAGGCCAGTGCCGCTAACGTGCCTTGCGCAAGATGCAGTCGGCTTGGACCCATAGTTTTTGCCTCGTTGAGCCTGCGCGCTTGGTCATGCGCACAAGGGTGTAGCCGGGTTTGGCGCAGCCGATTACGACCGGCTTGGGCGAAGGGTCGGCAGGAACATAGCCGACATATCTTCCTGCCTCGTCGCTTGTGAAGACATAGGCGTGCTTTACCAAGATGGCGACGCCTTTTAGGGCCTGGCCGCTCTCATCCTTCACAGAGCCAAAATACCGGGTGTTTGACCCCTGCTCGTCGGGATTGTTCGGGTTATAGGTGTACTGCGCCCAAGCGCCGCCAGCACAGGCTAGGGTGCAGAGGCTCACGAGGACGGTCATTATGGCGCGTCGTCTCATCCAAAGAAGGTCCTCATCAGGAAGGTGCAGATTACCATGGCCGCCACAGGGACAGTCCAAAGGACGTTTTGCATACGATTGGCAAACCAGCGATCTGGAACAATAACGGCTAGGATAGCCGCAACCAACGCGGCTTCGGCCATGATCCCGTACCAAGCCATCGCTGGTCCCAGACCCTTTACGACCTCAGGGCCCCAACTCAGTTGGCCGTGTAGGGGATAGTAGAGGAACGCAGGCAGGTCCCACAGCAAGGCTGCGATATAGATCAGGCAATAAACCAGCATGAAGATGATGGGCGAGAAGCGCAATCTCATGGCAGACCCCGGATATTGTTGAGCACATGGCCAACTAGGAAGTCCCACCACACGATAAAGGCAAGGATCACGGTGATTGCAAGCCGGTCGCGGGCGTGGCTCTGCGTTTGCTGCGGTTGCCAGAGCCAAACATAGAGAGGCAAAAGGCATAGCCCAAGGCCGCCGAAATGCTCCTTCAGCTCAAAAAGGCCCACTGCCCAACCTAGCGACATCTCCTCGAATGGGACGCGCACATTCAACCGGTAAGACGGGTAGATGATCGCCCCCGAGAGGGTCGTCGTAGCGTACAGCATCACAACCGCCCATGTGAACACCCGCTGGTTCACGCTCGTGTAGCGGTCGACGAAAGACAGGGTGCGGGCAGGCTTGGCTCGGAGTGCCGATACACACTGGTGAGTGATTGCACCGAGCAGGGTAACTGCAAGCAGGCCGTGCATGATCAAGACTGCGATCATCATATTCATCCCCAAGCGCCAGTCGATGATCCAATTCGTGATCAAACCAATTACAAGATTCCAGCATTGCAATTCTGTACTGATCAGTCAATAATTATGTAAGGCACGCCCTATAGAGTTCGACGTCATGACTGCGAGGGCGAGCGCGGGTCTGACGCGCTCCAAGAACCCCTCTTCGTGAAAGGTATTTGACTATGCTTAAACTTCA
>JBEIEG010000038.1:0-13969 GCA_040383035.1 Hyphomonadaceae bacterium
ACCGATGGGCAGAGAAAGAGCGCGACCTTCGATTCAGCCAGATGGGGCGGCCTAACTCATATGTCTGGTACGGCCCGCAATGGGCCCATGTTAGCAACACACCATTCCGGCTAGGCAAAGGCTTTGCGACTGAAGGCGGCACCCGTGTGCCCTTTATTGTCGCAGGTCCCGGGATCAAGAATGGGAGTGCAGTGAACGGAGCCTTTACAAAGGTTTTGGATGTTATGCCCACCGTGCTGGACTATGCAGGCGTACCAATCCCGAAGGGCCAGTTTGAAGGACGTCCCATTGAGCGCCTCGAAGGGACAAGCCTCAAGCCCCTTTTTACCAATCCCTCTTTAACTGCACTGCACCCGGCGGATGCCTTCTTCGGCTGGGAACTTTGGGCTCGACGCGCGGGTCGCCAAGGTGATTGGAAGATTGTCTGGCAGAACCCGCCTTGGGGGCCAAAGGAGCGTTGGGCACTCTACAATATCGCCAAAGATCCGGCTGAGCAGCATGATCTCTCCGAAAGCCATCCAGAAGTCGCACAAGCTATGATCGCTCGCTGGAACGAATGGGCCAAGCAGCAGGGGGTTGTTCCAATTCCCTTTTTTTCATCGGACTGGAGCAATGTCCTTACGCATTTTGACTGGCGCCCCCCCCGAAAGAAGCCAAGAGGGCCAGCAGAAATCGGCCGCGAGTAGCAAAAATCGATAGTTAAGGCTGCGGAGACCTGGGATGACAGAAAAAAGGAAAATACTGATTGCCGGCGGCGGGATCGGCGGATTGACCGCCGCCGGATTGCTGCTGCAAGCAGGGCACGAGGTACAAATCTTCGAGCAGGCACCAGAACTTGGTGAGGTTGGTGCCGGCATCCAGCTTAGCGCCAATGCGACCCGCGTCATGCGACATCTTGGTGTACTTGATGCGTTGGAGGCGATTTCGGTTCGCCCCCATCGGACCGAGTTCAGACTCCATGACACGGCCGAAGTTGTAAGCGAAATTGCACTCGGAGACAGCCATGAAAACCGGTTTGGCGCTCCTTACTTGCAAGTTTATCGTCCAGATCTTTTGCGTATCCTAGCGGAGCGGGTACTGGAGCAGTCCTCTGCGGCGCTTCACCTCAGTAAGCCAATGGAAAGGTATGAGGAGCACGACCAAGGCGTCACCTTGCACTTCAAGGATGGAACCACGGCGAGCGGCGATGTTCTGGTCGGTTCCGATGGCATTAAGTCGGTAGTGCGCGCCCAGATGCATGGCAGGGAACCAGCGAACTACACCGGTAATGTCGCCTGGCGTGTTATGGTACCTGCCGAAAAATTGCCTGCCAATTTCCAGCCACCAATCTTCGTCAACTGGATGGGCCCGGACAAGCACATGGTCGTGTACTGGGTAAATGGCGGCAAGCTGCTTAACTTCGTGGGCTGCGTGGAAAAGCCAGAATGGAAACAGGAAGGTTGGGCGATTAAGGCTCGCTGGGAAGACCTCAAGGCCGACTTCATCGGCTTCCATCCTGATGTGCAGACTATGATCGACGCAGCGGACCGCGAAAACTGCTTCTGCTGGGCACTCAATAATCGGCCACGATTGCGTTTCTGGAGCACGAAGCGAGTGACACTGCTTGGAGACAGCGCACATCCAACCCTGCCTTACATGGCCCAAGGGGCTGTCATGGCGATTGAAGACGCGGCAGTGTTGACGCGGGCTTTTGATGAGATTGATGATCTTGCTACATCTCTAAAGGCATACGAGCTAACCCGAATCGACCGCACTGCGCGGATTGTCGATGAGAGCACAGAGCACGCTCGTTTGTTCCATTTTCAGACCCACGATGAGTTCCGCGAAGCGTTCGCGCGCAAGGATCCGAGCAAGGACCGCGCCCTTTGGCTTTACAACTATGATCCCCTTACCACGCCGCTAATCCCGCAACCGGCGTAGCCTGACGAGCCGCTCAAGACATCTGGGTTGCAACGCCACGACGAGCCTGCTCCTCATTTATCCGGCCAGAATAGAAAGAGGAAACGATGACAGAATACGCCTTTCCGCCGCAACCCCATAGCTCGGTTCCAATAGCCGGATCAGTTCAACACTTTCCAGTGCGCCGAGTTTTTTGTGTAGGCCGAAACTATGCGGAGCACGCGCGCGAAATGGGGTTCGATCCTGACCGTGAACCGCCCTTCTTCTTCACCAAGCCAGCGGATGCAATTGTTCACGACGGTGCCACAATTTCATACCCACCGCTCACCGAGAATTTCCATTATGAGGCAGAGCTAGTTGTCGCAATCGGACGCGGTGGACGAAACCTGTCGGTTGAGGACAGCCCAAAGTGTATTTGGGGTTACGCCGTGGGAAATGATCTCACGCGGCGGGATTTGCAAATCCAGGCTCGTGAAAAGGGGCGACCTTGGGATTGGGGCAAAGCCTTTGACCTCTCGGCCGTTATTGGTCCCATCCATCCGGTGTCTGCAGTGGGGCGTCTTGAGACAGGATCGATCCGGCTCACTGTCAATGGTACTGTGAAGCAGGACGCTGACATTGCTGATCTGATCTGGACGGTGCCTGAAATCATTTCGATTTTGTCGCACTCGATTGAGATCAAGCCAGGCGACCTAATTATGACTGGAACGCCTGCAGGCGTTGGACCACTTGTACCTGGTGATGTTTGTGTTGTGTCAATTGAAGGGCTCGGTAGCCTAGCCACAAAAATTGGCCCGCGCGCATGACGCTAAGGCTGCATAATTTTTTCCGGTCTTCCACCTCGACCCGGCTGCGCGCGGCACTCAATCTCAAGGGCTTGGATTATGAGTATGTGGCTTATGCCCTGCGTAAAGGCGAGAATCGATCGGCCGCCTATCTGGCAATGAATCCGGCCGGACTGGTTCCTGCGCTCGAGTTAGAGGATGGGACGGTACTGACCCAGTCGCTGGCGATCATCGAATGGCTTGACGAAACACATCCGACACCCCGCTTGTTGCCGGCGGATGCATTAGGCAGGGCGCGGGTGCGCTCTTTGGCTTATATGATTGCCTGCGAGATTCATCCGCTCAACAATCTCCGTGTCTTGAATAGATTAGGCGCCCAATTTAGAGCCGAAGACGGAGATCTCGCAGAGTGGTTTAGACATTGGGTGGCGGTGACTTTCGACGCGATTGAAGCCACTCTTGCCGCCTGTCCACAAACAGGTCGCTTCTCTCACGGCGACACTCCCACGCTCGCAGACATCTGCCTATACGCGCAGGTTTGGAACAACCGCCGATTTTCAATTGAATCCGGTAATTGGCCAACCATTGCGCGGATTTTCGGCGAGTTGGACGCAATTGCTGCTTTTCGCAAGGCAGCGCCGTCCAACCAGCCAGATGCGGAATAACCCAGCCCAAAGGAGACGGACCATGAGCAATGCGCTCGATCACACTTCGGTCGCCCATACGATGCAACCCGATGACACACCTGAATTGCGTGAGTTGTATCGCGGGTTTTCAGAGCAAAGCTTGTTGCCACTTTGGACTCAGTTGGGCGACTTGATGCCAATCCACCCCAAGTCCAAAGCAGTTCCACATGTTTGGAAATGGTCCAAGTTGCTCCCCCTCGCGGAGCGTTCGGGAGCTTTGGTGCCTGTTGGGCGGGGGGGCGAGCGCCGAGCGCTTGGCCTTGGCAATCCTGGACTTGCGCCACATGCTTATATCAGCCCCACCCTTTGGGCAGCGATCCAGTACCTCGGCCCTCATGAGGTCGCCCCAGAACACCGGCACAGTCAGAACGCCTTTCGTTTTGTGGTAGAAGGAGATGGGGTTTGGACAGTGGTCAACGGTGACCCAGTACGCATGAGCCGCGGTGACTTGCTGTTAACGCCTGGTGGAAATTTCCATGGCCATCAGAACGTAACCGATAAGCCAATGGCCTGGATTGACGGGCTCGATATTCCTTTCAGCCACCAGATGGACGTCGGATTCTTTGAGTTCGGGCCTGACAAGCTTTCTTGCCTTGAAACACCGGACTACAGCCGCGGCGAACGGCTGTGGTGCCACCCTGGCTTGCGTCCATTGGCAGGACTGAAAGAGACGGTTAGTTCACCCATTGGCGCTTATCGATGGAAGCATACAGATGCGGCGCTGAGCCAGCAGTTGCAGATGGAAGAAGAAGGTTACCCAGCAACAATTGGACCCGGCCATGCCGCGATCCGCTACATAAACCCCACGAGCGGTGGCGACGTCATGCCGACCATTCGGCTTGAGTTCCATCGCCTGCGTGCCGGTAGCCAGACCGCTACACGACGGGATGTTGGCTCGACTGTGTTTCAGGTTTTTGAAGGTAAGGGAGCGGTCGTGATGAACGGTGAGAGCCACTCTTTAGAAAAGGGAGACATGTTTGTCATCCCCTCCTGGATCCCTTGGTCGCTGGAGGCTGAGACGCTGTTTGACTTGTTCCGTTTCTCCGATGCTCCAATCATGGAGAAGTTACACTTCATGCGCACCCAAGTTGACGCATTGTAACTCAGTCGTATTCGCGTTGAGCCACGCCTGAAGTCGCCCGATATCAAAGGACAGACCCAAGCGTGGCAAACTCGACTATTTTCCACCCGCTACCGAAGGACGATGGAATCCACCATAAAGCGTCCAACTCATTATCTGGTCTGGGTTAGAGAACCGATAGCGCGCGACACGTTTACTGGGATTGTCCTTCGTGTACTGATCTACAAAGGCATCACCATATAGCTCATCAACGAATCGTTTCGAGAGATCAAACTCGTTGAAGTCGCTGACGGCCGGGTCCTGTGGCGTGCAATTTGCTCGAACCAACAAGGTGTTACGCGTCATCGGCAGCGTCTCAGCTTCACCCATCGCCCAATTGTAGCATGAACCCTCTGATCTTTCAGTTTCCGAGGTCCAGACTTCCTCAAAGGTCATGGCCTTCTCATCTACCTGAACCCGTGCGGCCCGGCTGAAGTTCAAATGTTGGGGTAGCGGGGCCTTTCCAGTGAAAGGAAACGTCTGGAACATGCCGTTATCGTAATAAGTCATTTGCCCAGGCCCATCTACGTGCGGGTGATGTGGACTGAAAGGATAGCGGACGAACTGACCTTTTGGTTTAAGGACTTTCTCAGCTAAAGCGCCGTTCCAACCAGTTGGATCTCCGTATATCCATTTTATTTCGCCGGTCTTGCGACTGATACCAATGATGGCGTCCATCTGCTTCAGGGACACAATAATGGTACCGTTCTTTTCGTCATAGGAAACGCCATTGCCGTGCGTCCAATCCAAGTGGCCCGGGAATCCTCTTGTCATCCAATATGGCTGAAACAGATGAAAGTGAATCCGCATTGGATCTAGGTGGTCGAAGCTGTCCCACTTCCACAGGACCTTACCATTAGCGTCGTACTCGATAATCGAGTCGCCCATGACCATCTGCGGCTTACGCGGTGCATTGGGGTCGGTTACACTAGTATAGTAGTTATCAACCCGCCGGGCGTTCGCAGACATCGCAATGAAAGTCCCTTCCTTTGTCAGGTAAGGCTCGTGATGAATGGTCTGTATGCCTTCGATGGGGATCGCGCTACTGGAAGGATCGCGGTCGGGCCGAAGCGCTGCCACGTATTCGCGCTCGACATTACCCAGCACATCGATAATCCGGGTTCGCTGGTCTGCCAAGGTCATGAGGATTCGTCCGTCAGGCATTGACTGGACACCAGCAATCCGTTGAGGCGACTTGTAGTACCAGACAACCTCGCCGTCTTCGTTTAAGGCGATGATGACACCAAACCTGCGTTGGAAATCCCGCTGACGTGTTGTCATTAAAGAGCCGCGTCCAAGGAAATTGCGACGAACGGACAGAAACGTAATACCAGGCTCGACCTTGGCACGATCAAGTTCCAGCGTATCGATTTTGGGCCAGTTCAAACCAACATCTGGTAAGTTAGGTGCCCGAAAGGCCAGTTCGTTTGGTGTACGTGTCAATGCCCCTGTCGAGCCGCGCAGGGAAACCGTGAAGGTAAGCTCAGAACCGGGCCGAAAGCCAACTATTGGGACCTTGGCTGAGCCGTCAGAAGCGAGGGGAGCTGAAAGCTGCCAGATTTTGTCAGGTCGACCTGCCAAGCGCTCATGAATAGAAACCTCAACAGAGACTGCGCTGCGAGCCTGTAAGGTAAGGACAGCTGCAAGCGGCACTGCCGGATTTGGATTCGCTTTAACGACCGGTTCAACAAGGAGAACCGGTGCTTGCGCCACTGCCTGTCCAACGGGCTGCGAGCCGTCAGAGCCTTTAGCTAAACTAGAATGAGATAGGCCGAGACTGACGAAAGCACTGGCAATAAAGGCAACACCGATGTGAACTCCTGCTTTTCGCATGCTCGCTCTTATCCCATAGTTTGGTCGCAAAGCAGTACAGGCTCAGCCTGCTTCCACAACACATATTGCATCACCAACTTGTGCCTCTTCACCTTCGGGAACGAGGATTTCAAGCATTGTGCCATTGCCGGAGGCGTCGACGACTTGGGTGACCTTATCGGTCTCAACCTCGTAAATTGGGTCTCCCTCGACAAAACTCTCGCCGACTTTTTTGTGCCACTTTACAATTGTGGCCTCCTCCATATTCATACCGAATCTAGGCAGCTTTAGCTTGATTTTCACGATAAAAGGTTCCCGCGGGTGTCTCCGGGTCTGTTTGTGGCCTTCTCACGATGACCACAAACAGCACAGAGCTACACTGATGATCACTTAGAATTTCATGCCCAGTTTAACACCATACGTGCCAGGTTCATTGACAATACACTGGTTGGTGAATGAACCCGGTTGGATTGTTTGGCAGAAGCGCTCGTCGAAAATGTTCTTGCCAAAGGCGGCAAGTTCAAGTTTCTGATCCTCACCAAACAAGTACCGAATTCGAACATCAAAAGTCGTACGACTTGGCAGGAAGTCATCCGCACCATTTTTGAAACTAGCAAATTGGCTACTGGTTTGCTTGAAGCTGATCTGGGCACTTAATTCATTGTCACCAACATCAAAGGACTTCTGCACAAGCCCCGTAAATGTAGCCTTTGGCGTATGGGGAGTTCTTTTCCCAGAGAAGTCGGGTCCGCCCGCTTCTTCGGGAAGGAAGAAGCTGTCGTACTTGGCATCAAGTAGTCCTAGTCCACCCTGAACAAGCCATCCACCGTCGGGAGCCCACGTCAGTTCTGCTTCGATGCCGTTGATGCTGGCCTTGCCAGCATTGAGGAGAGCAGCAGCACCACCAATGAAAGTGAAGACCTGCTGATTTTCGTAATCGCTCAAGAACCCTGCGATGTTCAACTGGAGTTTGCGATCAAACAACTGAAGTTTTGTGCCCGCCTCGTAGGATGTGATCTCCTCTGGATCCACGCCTCTTTGAAGGTTGGCTATCGGTTGTGCGACCTGAAGATTATAAGCAGGGATCAGGTTAAAGGTCCCGCCTTTGAACCCCTTAGATACGCTCGCATAAAGCAGCGCATCTGAGCTCGGCTTGAAGTTGATGCCAACCTTGCCGCCCCAATTGGTCCAAGATTTGCCGAAAGGCACATCCGTTGAATTCTGCGCGGGGTTCGACAAAGCTACGAGTGAAGCCGCTTCAAGATGGGTTCCAATTGCAGGCGCGAAACTCGTCCATGCAGCAGCACCGGCACCAGTCCGCCTGTAAGAGCGAGCACTGCCACTCTTTGATTCATCCGAATAACGCGCACCGGCAACCAAGCTGAAACGCTCAGAAAGCTTGAAATCGAACTGGCCGTAAGCCGAGGTGATTTCCGTTTTTTGATTGAAGATAAGTGAATTGAGACCGATGGGAGCAGTCCCAATGCCGGCGGTCAAAATGCTGCGCGCTACATGCCCGGAGTTTTCTTCTTCAAACAAGAACAGGCCACCAACAAAGTTGAACGGCTTGTCTTTGCCATTGGTAGCCACACGGAATTCTTGTGACTTCTGAGTGGTGTCGACATCGTTGTGCACCTCAACCCGCCCGTTAGGACCAGAGTCGACATCCTCTTGGCGGCTGATGGAGTGATCAATGACCGAACTAATCGACGACAGGGTGACCGGTCCGACGTCTAGAGCCATAGTTACAGTGTTTCCGAAAACTTCAGAATGGGCGAAGCTTGGGAAGTTGGAATAGCTCTCTTTGAACTTACCCGGTGAAACAAAACCATAGGGGTCTGCACAGCCGTTGCCAGGCTGGCGGCTTGGATTGGAACATGGGGTCGCTCCTCCGCCTGGCTGGAGAAATCCAATTGGCAAGTAATTGGGCTGCTGACCATTGTCCTGCCCATAGAGGCTGGAATAGGTTGCCCGGAATTTTTCAGATGGACTAAAGGCTAAAGAGCCCCGAACTGCATATCTGTCGCGTTCACCCGTCTGCCCACCGCGCGTTACATTTTTCTGGATCCCGTCGCGGGTTTGGGACTGCCCCGCGAGACGAAACGCAAACTTGTCGCCGATTGGCGCACCTACGGCACCTTGAACATCAATCGAGTTGAACTGTCCGTAACTTACCGACGCTTCGCCGTTTCTGTCCTCGCCTACGCGAGCTTGCCGTGTTGTGATGTTAAGTGCTCCGCCAGTGGTACTGCGACCAAATAGCGTTACTTGTGGCCCACGAAGAACCTCGATCCGCGAAATGTCGAACAAAGCAAACGTGTTAAGGTTAGGGGAGTTCAGCGCCACTTCGTCGACTACCACCGCCACGGAGCCTACCTGGTTAAAGGTGAAGTTCTGATCTTGGATGCCACGAATACCGATACTTGAACCAATGCCACCTGCGGGTTGATAGTTTAGGCTGGGCGTAAAGGCTGCAAGATCTTCAGACGAACTGAGCCCAAGTCGATTGATCGTATTCGCATTAAACGCGGTAATGGCGACTGGCACATCCTGAAGGTTTTGTGAGCGCTTTTGAGCAGTAACAATAATAACCTCGACTCCGCCGGAGTTGTCATCCACCGCAGGCGGAACTTCCTGAGCTGAAGCCGGCGTTACGAATGCTGCAAGCGATGCTGCGGCCAGTAAGGATCGACCAAACGCAGATGACATATTTTTCTCCCCAATACCCGTTTGTCGGGTTTCCTTGTAATTATCGCAACATCAAAAAGTGTGCAACAAAAAAATGAACCTTGGCTCGCAAGGCAGCATAAGCCGCGGAACAAGCGGACACTAAATCGTGATATAAGTCTTACTTATTGCTTAGAAATGGCATATTATTGGCTATAAGCATCGAGGATTCCGGATTTCTCCCGGGCGCACTCGGAAAAATATGTGCAACAAAAAAGGCAGGGTATTGCCCGTTCTGATCCAAACATGCTTTAGCTGGCCGCCGCTCGCGCCTGTGTCGACTGATGAAGTGCCGGAACCAGGATCAGCGCAAAGGACGTCACAAAGGCGGCAATTCCAAACCAGTGAACGGCGGCGAAGGTGTTCCCGCCAAGCAGCCAAGCGCCAACGGCCGGACCAACTGCAAGGCCAAGTGTCTGCAGCGCAACAGCATAGGTCACAACACGTCCCGATCCGTCAAAAGAAGCCATAGTTGCCAGAAGATAAGGGTGCGTCTTGTTGAAGCCAAAATTGTAGATACACACCGCAATCGCGTAGCTGAGCGCGGTGATCGTGCCGAAGAGGAAGTAAAGTAGCGGAACAACGCCGGCCGAAATGGCTATTGCCAGCATGATCCCACGCCCGAAGCGGGCCCCGACGATGGTCGGGATCAACGCACCCAAAATGCCCGCGAACTGTGCGATCGTGAGGCCAAAGGCTGCCTGCGCTTCAGTAAGTCCGCCGTCAATTGCAATCCGGAAAAGATATGTCCAGATCACCCCTTGCGCCAAGAAGTAGGCAAACATGGCTCCAAGTGCAGAAATGGTCAGCCCTAAAGGAAGCGGAGATCTCGACTGAATCTCGCCCTGCACGACACCGCCTGAAGCCGGTAGCCATCTCACCAAAGGAAGGCCAAGTGCGGCGAAAGCTGCAAAGAAGAAAAGCAGACCTTGCATCCCCGCATACTCGTAAAGGGTGGGCATAAACCCTAGCACGATGGCACCATAGACGCCTGAGAACGCGACAAGAATGCCGAAGTTCCTGTCCGGCTTATCAGTTAGACCTATTGCCGCGAAGCCGATCGAAACGATGCCACCACAACCAAGGCCGGCAATGAAACGCATAGCCGCAAACGAGGTTAGCTCGTTTGTCAGCATGGACCCAAACTGGCCGACCACTGTCAAGGCAATGCATGCGGATAGCATGTGCCGCCAGTTGAGCCGCCGCGTGAGATAAATGAGCAGAATTGTCATAGCGGCAAAGCCGGCCATTTCGATTGAGGCGATAAGACCTGCCTGCTCTTCCGAGAAACTCATGTGCGCTACCAGGCCCTGCACGAAGCCAGGCTGGACGATGAAAACTTCTGCCCCCATAACGCCCATAAACACACCAGCGGCTACGGATCGGGGTGAAGACGGATTAAATTCGGCTTTTGGTCGGTCCATTATCCGTTCACTCCTTTGGCTTCCATCTTTATCGTACTTCTTGGTTGGCTAAGCGAGACATCGGGCTTGGTCAAGCAAGCACTCATATTTTTGTACAACAAAATGGAAAGAATTTAAGTATTTTTATTCAGTCTCTCATGGTCTACTAAGTCCGAATCTTTCTAATTTGCAGGGTAATGGCAGCAGACCGCCACTACGACTACGATTGACGGACGAGATAAAATGGTCCACATAAAATGCTAAATTTATGCATTGAGTCACAACATGTCGTCCGAAAACAAGGCACGAACCTACCTTAAAAAGTCTCGCCCCCTCCTTATTGGCGGACAATGGCGCGAAGGTAACGGCGGCACGCAAGAATTGATCGATCCGGCAACCGAGCAAGTCATTGGTTCGGCCAGTCTAGCCGCAGAGGCAGATGTAGACCTTGCGGTTACTGCAGCGAGGAGCGCGTTTGAATCACCAACCTGGCGGCGCATGCCTCCAGCAGATCGCGCCAAGCGCCTTTGGCGGCTGGCGGACTTAGTCGAAGAGAATGCGGGAGAACTAGCCTATCTCGACACCTTGAATCAGGGAATGCCGCTAGGCTTGGCGGAATTCCTGAGCGGCATCGGACCAGCGGAGGCGCTTCGATATTACGCGGGCTGGTGCACCAAGATTGAAGGCTCTACGACAGCGATCTCAATGCCGGACACTCGGTCACATGGTGCGTTTGGCCCGGCGCACCATGCCTATACCTTGCGCGAGCCATTAGGGGTAGTCGGTGCCATCTCGCCTTGGAATGTGCCTACTTTGATGGCGCTCGCGAAGATCGGCCCAGCGTTGGCAGCTGGCAACACTGTCGTGCTCAAACCATCAGAGCTCACGCCAGTATCTGCCCTTCGTTTGGGGGAGCTTATTGGCGAGGCTGACTTCCCAGATGGGGTTGTAAACATTGTACCAGGGACTGGCGCAGTCGCTGGCGCCCATTTGGCCGCCCACCGGGATGTCGACATGATCTCATTCACGGGATCGACCGCGACAGGAAAGGAAGTCGCGCGCCTTGCACTCGGAAATCTCAAACGCGTTGGTCTTGAACTCGGCGGGAAGTCGCCGATACTCGTCTTCGAAGACGCCGATCTTGAAGCTACCATTCCCGCACTTGCAGAAGCCGTTTTCATGAATTCGGGCCAGATTTGCTTCGCCGGGACGCGGGTCTATGTCCAGCGCGGCATATTTGAAGAAGTTGTGAAGGGTGTTGCCCGAATTGCGGCCTCCATGAAGCTTGGTCACGGACTAGATGCTGAAACGGAGCTTGGGCCACTTGTTTCAGCTCGCCAGCTTGGCAGCGTCATGGGGCACATCCAAGCGTCGCGAGCGAGCGGGGACCGGATTGTCACCGGCGGCAACCGCCTAGATCGAGGAGGGTATTTTGTCGAACCCACTGTGATCGTTCCACAGTCTTGCCACGCATCAATTGTGCGAGAAGAGATCTTTGGGCCAGTTCTGTGCATGATGCCATTTGATACGCTTGAAGAAGCGATCGCACTTGCCAATGACACGCCATACGGGCTTGCATCTGGGGTATTCACTTCCAGCCTATCGATAGCCCATTGTGCTGCAGCAGAAATTCGCGCTGGCTCTGTTTGGATAAACTGCTACGCCATGCTTGACGAGGCGATGCCCACCGGGGGCTATCGACAATCGGGGTGGGGCCGGGAGGCTGGACGGCAGGGTATCGAAGAACTGACACAGACCAAAAGTGTCGTTGTCCGTCTCTGAAGATGTTGACCAATTTTGCAAATGACTTAGTGGATGGTAGGTGAGATCACACTTCAGGGATGACTGTTTTGCCAACCGCCAAGCTGCGAACATATCAGACGATCCGGAAAGCCATTTTAAGCGGCACCTTTCCGCCCGGCTCTCACTTGCGGGAAGAGGAGCTAAGTGAACTTTGTGAGACCAGCCGTACGCCGGTGCGACAGGCCATTCGCCGACTAGCAGATGAAGGGTTTGTTACAATCGGCGCCAACAAGCGCAGTTATGTTGCAGATGTCGACGAAATCCACGCCGAAGAGATCTTCGACTTTCTGGCCTTTCTTGAAAGCTATCTCGCAGGGCTTGCCGCTTCGCGGATAACCCCTGAAAAGCTTTCGGAGCTGAAATCGATCCTTGATCTTCAAAAGCGACTTATCTCAACGCATCCCGATGATGATCAACGGTTCCTCGAGCTTAACATCCAATTCCATCGGTTGATTCATCAAGCTGGTGGCAGTCCAATATTGCTCGAGATTGCGTCGCGGGTCGAAAACTTTACACAGAGCCTCTACCTCAAGCATGGCAGAGCGACAGAAAATGCTGGCTCGGTTGAGCAACACGAACAATTGTTTGAGGCTCTAGCCATTGGCGACAAGACACGCAGCGAACTTCTCATGCGGCTGCACGTCGAATCCGTCCGCAAAGAATGTCGCGAAATTTGGCTTGATTTGAACGGCAACGATGAATGATATGTTCAACAAAATTTTAAATGCCGTAGCGAAAATGACAAATTGAATCTGATTTTCACTGCATTTTCAGAAAATAACAGGCAATAATTGTTGCACAATTATAGAATTCCGGTCAGTGTGCCTGCAAGTATGGCAGAACCACGGAAAGACTATGAGCCAGCCAGATCTCCATCACAATTTTACGCCAGGGCCAGAGCGCCTCAAAGCCATGCTCGAACGCATGCTGCTTATCCGTCGAACCGAAGAACAACTGGGGGCAGACTCCCGCTCTGGTGAATTGCCCGGCAATGTTCATTTGTGCGCGGGTCAAGAAGCCATTGCCGTGGCGGTTTGCGATCATCTATCCGATGATGACTATGTTGGCAGCACCCATCGTGGCCACGGGCATTTTCTTGCCAAGGGTGGTTCAGCACGGTCCTTAATCGCTGAGGTTCATGGGAAATCTTCTGGAGCATGCGGCGGATTGGGCGGCTCAATGCACGTCACCGATCTATCCAAGGGCATGATCGGCGCAAACGGCATTGTTGGTGGTGGGATCGGCCTAGCAGCGGGTGCTGCGCTTTCCGCGCAGGTCGCGGGGCAAGGTCAGGTCGCTGTCGCCTTTTTTGGCGACGGTGCCTCAAGCCAAGGGATTCTGTCCGAAGTCATGAACATCGCCGTCCTGTGGAAGCTCCCGCTACTCCTAGTATGTGAGTATAATGGTTATTCGGAGTTTTCAGCATCCGCCACGGTGAATGCGGGTGTGATAGCCGACCGCGCACGAGCTTTTGGCATGCCGACCGAAGTTATTGACGGCAATGACCTAGAGGCCGTCTGGGCCGTCGCAGCGGTCGCGATCGACCGCGCAAGAAAAGGCGAAGGACCCAGTTTCATTGAGGCCAAGACCTATCGCTTGAGAGGGCATTTGGAAGCTGAGGACGGGTTCCTTCAGGCACCCTATCGCAGTGAAGACGAAATCGACCAGTGGCGGACCCGTGATCCAATCCCGCGCCTAGCGCAACGCCTTGTCGAGCTTTCAGCCTTAACAGCT
>JBEIEG010000039.1:0-13691 GCA_040383035.1 Hyphomonadaceae bacterium
ACACCGACTATGTAAATCGCGTGGTTTGGTCAAAGAGTTTGTTGCCGTCATGAGAATTGCTATTTTGGCAGACGCCTTTCCGCCGATGCGATCGGCTGCGGCGTTGCAACTTTATGATTTGGCCCGTGAAATGATAGGCCATGGCCATCAGGTTGTTGCCTTGATTGCATCATCAGAGATCGAGACGCCATTTGTTCATGAAATCGTAGATGGCATCGATGTGTTGCGCTTGCGGACAAAGCGGACAAAGGACGTAAGCCTTATCCAAAGAGCGTTTTCAGAGCTTCTTCTCTCGTTTGACCTGTTGTCGAACCTCAAGCGTAGCCCTTTTGCGAATACCCTTTGGGATGGGATAATCTGGTACTCACCCACAATCTTTCTGGGCTATGCGGTCAACCAGCTAAAGGCAAAGTCGAACTGTCGCGCCTATCTCGTTTTGCGTGATATTTTTCCAGACTGGGCTGTCGATTTGGGCCTCATGACACGCGGTCCAGCCTATTATGGCTTTAAACTGGTCGAAGCCTATCAGTACTCGGTTGCGGACTGTATCGGCGTCCAATCGGAAAGGAACCTGCCCTATCTGGCAAATTGGGCGGCTAAATCCGGGCGCAGGCTTGAGGTTCTCGACAATTGGCTGAGCCCACTAGAACTGAGCGCAACGAGCATCGACCTATCAAAAACCCATTTAGCTGGGCGCACGATCTTGGTCTATGCCGGCAATATGGGAATTGCCCAAGACCTAGATAAAGTCCTGGCCCTGGTTCAGGAAGTCCGCACACGGTCTGACTTAGGTTTTGTATTTGTGGGACGCGGTTCTGAAGCAAAGCGGCTTAAAGACAAAGCAGCGAAGCTTGGACTGGAAAACATCTTATTCTTTGATGAGATTGATGCGAAAGAGATTAGAGCGCTCTACACCCAATGCACGATAGGGATCGTCAGCCTCGATGCACGCCACCAAACCCATAATATACCGGGCAAGTTTTTGAGCTATTTGGTTTCGGGCCTTCCCGTTTTGGCTGTCATCAATCCGGGCAATGATCTTGAAACCATGATCCAATCCCATCGTGTTGGCGTTGTGGCAAAAGCTGCCGATCCCACTTCACTTAAAGACGCGCTAGATACTGCCCTAGATCTTATCGAAAAAGACCCAGAGCACATGGCGCGCTGCAAGGATTTGGCAGACCGTATTTTTCATCCCAATAGAGCAGCGCTAAAAATTCTCGATGATTTGTCCCTCAAAGCCTGAATTTTTGATCCAGCAAAGCCCGATCATTGGGGTTGGCTTCTCGGGGCTGGCGATCTGGTCTTGTGATTTATCGCCGGGTTATCTGGTTCCGCAGTCTAAAGACCATGGCTGAAATAGGCGCGTAGAGAAAGCCCACCATCAATACCGCTGCAATTTCGACCAGCCAGTCGAGCAAATCTGGAGAGCGGTTAAGCCCGGGCACTGCTTGTAGAAGTTCTATCAAGGCGCCAAAACCGATCAATCCCAGACCTAAAGCGATATGAAAACGTGCCGAAAAGGCAAGCTGGCCCAGCATCATCAACACAGCGAAAGCAGCAAAATGGTCAATTTTGTCAGATGATGACAAGTGGACCGCGATTTCTCTGGGCAAAAGCGCGAGAATCGAAACCATTGTCATCGCCAGGACAAAGCCCAGCATTTTGACCAGATACCAGATGGGCTTATGCACTTGAGACTGAGACACAGGGTTTGCCTAAACCTATTGCTATAGTTGCGCTGCATCTTTCGGACGGCCTAGCCCGAACGTTTAGAGGATGCCATCAAAGTTGAATAGCGTTACAACCGTTCGTACAAGGATGAAGGAGTCTAGCCTGAGACTAGATCGACGGGCATAAAAAGCGTCATACCGGGCTTTGCGCGCGCTCGAGACACGATTGCGTCCCTTTATTTGAGCAAGTCCGGTGATCCCAGGGCGGGCTGAAAAACAATCCGGGAAAAGATCCGCGCGCAGTTTTGTTGTAGGGTCGCTTGCCAATAATGGTCGAGGTCCAACCAAGCTCATCTCGCCGTTCAGTACAGACCAAAGCTGCGGTAATTCGTCAATGCTCAACTTGCGCAGCAAGGAGCCAATCGGGGTGAGCTCCTCATTCAGGCCAAAACTTGCTTCGCGCGCTTGCAGCTTTGTGTCACATTTCATCGATCGAAACTTGGGCATCATGAAAGCTTTGCCATAACGGCCAACCCGTTCAGACCAAAACAGAACTGGCCCCGGACTTGTTGCTCGCACCAAAAGTGCGACGCAAAGCAGAAATGGAGCCAAAATCAGCAAGCCCAAAAAACTTGCAATGACATCCATCACACGCTTAAACGGATAAGTTGAAGCGCTATGCACTGTATCATAATGAGCCGGAAACAAGACATTACCGACTTTCAGATTTTCTTTCGATCGGCACAATTGATTTAACTTATGACTGTAGCTCATCTGAAGGCACCGCTCAAAGAAACAAAAATTTCAATTAGAAGCTGCAATGGCGAAACCAGATACGACCTAGTGATGGCATAATCTAAACCTGTAAGGCAAGCTTCATGCCAAAAAATTTTTTGATCGAAGTTTGAAGACCCGGCTGGAAAGCCAATCAGATCGGGTTGGGGACCTCTCAGAATTGGAGGCATGAAAATGTCTATGCTTAGCCTCGTCACACGGATGTTGGTATGTACATCCTCCACTCTGGTTGCCGCATCCATCTATTTTAACCTCCTAAGTGGGTGGGCTGGGGCTAAGTCGGTTGGGTAAGATGAAGTTGCAACACAGCCTGACAAACAAGCAGCTAAAGAGCAGTTTGCAGCCGTACGCGATATGTATCGTCCTCTGACTGAGGCGCGATTATGGGCGCTTGTAGGAATAGGGTTGAAATAGACTAGACAAAGCGTCACGATCTAAGAGTGATTATGGCCGTCGGTGCTTGAGAGAGAATATGTCCATGAAAGCCACAACCTTCCCAAACATCATGATTATCTTGACGGGCCTATTTGTGATCCCGGCAGTCTTTTTGGCATCCTTGAGCATGCGCGCGGATGCAGCCTCTTTAGGTCTTGAAGTCTTTAAGGCCCAACCCGATAACCCACTTGCCCAAGATCGTTTCAAGGACGTTGAAGCCTTGCTTGCACCACCGCGCGACGCGCGCCTTCTCGAACTTGAAAGCGTGCGCCTTCAAAGATTGGGAACAGCCGATGCACGTCAAAAAGCCGCCATCCTGACCAAGGAAGCGATTGCCGCAGCTCCTGCAAGGCCTACACTTAGAATGCATGACGCGTTCATTTTGGCACAATTGGAAACACCAGATTTGGTGTTTGCTCAGAAGCTCCAAGTTTGGCACGAGCTCGCGCCCCATGATGGGGCAACCCAGCCCTGGCGTCTCGCACTTGGGCTGAGCAAATGGGACGCAATGTCCCCGTCGGTCCGGACCCTTTTGCTGGATGACGCTGAAGACGTCTGCGTCCGTTCAGGCAAAAAGCGAACGCTGGAACTCGCCCAAATTGGATCGCCGAGCGCTCAAATGGCCCTAGGCTTAAGGCTTGGTCGTATGACGCGCGCGTGTGCTCGCTATCCCGCCAATGCGCCGCCTATCCTCCAATAGGATGTCTTTGCTTTTTTGGTTTGTCTGAGGCCTTCCCGACCAAAAAGCCTAAAACGGAAGAAAAAACACAAGCTGTGGCTGGAACAGCCAGAGAGAAGTCCACAAGATTGTGGACCAATACACCAGACAACCCAAGAACAAGCCCCATCGACAAAATGTTCTGACGACGCTCGCCGCGCCCGATGATGGACGCTGTAAGTCCGACGCCCAGCAAGGTCCATGCAACCAAGCCAAGCCCCCCGGTTTCTGCGGTGATGAGTAAGAACAAATTGTGCGGCGTCACAGAAACAAGCGTCAAGGATTGGGTCGGGGCTTCACGGACAGCCTCGATGGTCAGAGGAAAACTGCCAACGCCCCAACCCAGACATGGCCGCATCGCGGTTAATTCGACAGCCGCCTTCCACTCGGGCAATCGCGTTGTCAACGATGTCATAAGATCGACCTGGCGAATGGGAAGTCCAAGCCTGTCACCTAAAAGACTAACGGTCGCAATGCCGACTACAGAAGCACAAAAGATCAAAGCAATTGACACGCGACGTTCAGGCCAGGCTAGCAGAGCCAATAGGCCCAGCATCAAAACCCCGATCGCTGTGCCCGCCCGTGACAGACTGCCAATAAGTCCAAAAAGGCAGACCAATGCAACCAATAGACTGACACCAAGGGCCGTCGAACGACCACGCCCACCTCGCCTTGGCATTTCGGCAAGAAAAAAGCCTGCACTACCCAAAAGCCCCAAAATCCAAAGGCTGGCTAGCGTATTCGCACTTTGGAACGCTCCATCCAGACGCAAAACATCAGGTATTGCCGGATCGCGGGGCTGGAGACTTTGTTGCCAATAATCCACGGCCGAATGGATAAAGACGCCCACAAGAAGTGCTCCGAAGATAACAGCCAAAGCGCGCGCCCGTCTCCGGTCTGCGCCGAGCAGCGCGCCAATCCAGAAAAAGGCCAGCGCCGAACCAAATCCTATAATTCCGCGAAATCCCCATTGCGGGTCAATGGAGACCATATCGGGCCGCGCCCAAGACGGTGGATTGCCCATGCAGACCATCACAGGCGCAAACTGCACACCCCAAAGCCCAAACAGAACAATCAGGCCAAAGCCTGCCAGCCTCAAATTAGGTAGCCGAACCAAGGCAGCTCGACACAATGGATCAAGGAGAAGCAGAACTAACAAGACGCCGCTTAGAACCGTGAGAATCTGTGTGCTAGCAGCCTCACTCATGCCGCCTTGAAGGCAAGCAAGAAAGAGTAAACCCATTGCCAGACACGGCCATATCCAGGTTTCCCCAATAAGTCGCAGCGGTGAATAGCCCTCTTCAGGTACGTCTTGAATACTCGCCACGCGTTCCACCTATCTATCAGCTTGAACTTCTAATGACCCAATAAGTGCTTTGGCCCAGAGCACTGGCGTTCCCGGCCCAAGAATGCGCCTTGTTAGCCTATCAAGATCAAGAGGCCAAGAGATGGACATCGCTGAGGTCTAAAGCGCGCACGCCTGGCCAACACACCTAAGGCAACACGTTTTCCCGCGTGACAGACAAAAGGGCCACATCACTTCCAAACAGGCGAGCCGCCGTTAGCTTGCCCGTCGCATAAGCCCCGGTATCAATGCCAATGCGACGATGGTCGCAATAAGCTTCCAGATCAGGCGAATGACCATGCACAATCACTGCAGGCAATTTGCGTCGATCATCGAGAAACTGACGTCGGATCCACATCAAGTCGCCGTCTTCTTGGTTCTCAAGCGACCGGCCTGGCCTGATCCCAGCATGGACAAAAAAATAACCACCCAAAGCCCAAGAAGTTGGCAGGCTTTGTAGGAAGGCAACATGGTCGGCTGGGAGGGCTGCCTTAAATTTCTGTGCCACTTCTTCCCAAAGTTCGCCCGTTGCCCGGTTGCCAGGGGGCGAAACACCATAAGATTGCAACGTTGGACCACCGCCATAAGCCATCCATTGAGGACCAAACTCGGCATTGTCGAGAAATGTCAAAAGCGCATCTTCATGATTGCCTTTGATAAAGGTTGTTGTGATGTCGCTACGTTGACTAAGCTCGATCAGAAGCGAGATTACAGCATCAGACTGATCACCTTTGTCCACATAGTCCCCTAGGAAAACCAAATGTGGTTTCGCGTCGCTGAACTGTCGTGCGTCCTCGAGAAGATGGCTAACCATGGCTTTGGCTAACCCATACATGCCGTGCAGATCGCCTATCGCGTAGATAAGCTGTCCGTCAGGAATTTGGGCAGACACATTCGGTTTTGGTTTGAGCCAAGCAAACATGATGTGTTGAGGCACCAGCCAGTACGAGATGTCAAGGGTGTCTCAGGCCGCAAATAGCGAGCCCGACAGACGGCCAAATTGAAGGCCTGATTGGCTCACAAGGATGTGATCTCAATCAAGGGAGGCCATGACACGCTCGAGCGGATCGCTTGACCAACCCATGCGTCCAATGCCGTCCAAAGTAATCGGCGGCCGTGCAATATCAGCCAACGGCTCCTGGTCATAGCTCACGAGCGTCCCAATTTGGGTTGACCGAAATTCGACTGGATCAGACGGTGGACGAAAAGTGACAGACAAGGACATTTCTAATGCCCCCTCAGTGGCCGCTTTTTGCTGCAGACTTTGCTCGCGTGGATTGCGTCTTGTGTCCGGGCTAAGTGCGGCCATTTGATAAGTGCTCTCAGATGGCAGTTTTATGGATGCAAAAGACACAGCACTTCGTATCTTGGCCTGCGCCTTAATGGCCCAGAGCGAAGTATGTTTTGCGTCCGACTTTACCCGTTCTTGCTTTTGATAGGTTTTTTGATGACCGGCTGTGGCTTCAATAGGTTTCTGTCCAAGGCCAGGACCTGCCTCACCCTTCGAAGCAGATTTCGTTCTAGCTTGTTTGAGCCCATCCCAGGAATTTGTCGTCAGGCGTAAAAATGCTGACGTACCGGACAAAGCTATTCCAGAAGTCGCCTTCCATGCTGGAATAGATGTGGGCGCACGATCGCTGGTAAAGCCACGCAATCCCAGTGGTATTGTATTCGCGTCAGATGTCGCAACCGGAGTAACGGAAGCCATTTGAGATCCAAACGCGGTTCCCTGACTTACAGTTATTGCCCGAGCCATCGGCAACTCAAATTCTTGGGCAGGCACATAATCCAAGCTTGCCAGGATTAGAGGATTTTCTTGCTCGAACTGAGGCACTTGGGGTGCGGCGTTTGGAAGTCTGGGCGCAGTCCGATCGCCTGCAACGACCCAATCAAACAGTGACGTCGTTGCTTGACGCTTGATCCAGACATAATTGGTCTTTGACCACTCAACCAGCCACTCGCTCATATTATCAAGGACAAAGTCACCATCTTCTGTGGAAATCACCAAAACGGCATGTAGTCCCGTCCACTCCGAGATCGCTACCGCCAAGTATAATGCGTCCTCAGGAATACCAGCCGCAATTAGGGCCTTGCGCTTTTCAAGGGCAAAGTCTTCACAATCAGCCAAGGGTTTAGATCGACCACCCGGACGATCCGGCGCTGATAAGGGCATCGTCCAGAATTCTTGTCGACCAAACGCCAGCGCATCGGTTGTCCCAATCATCGCACCGTTAATCTGACGATTTACGCGATTGACCAGTTTCCGGGTCTTGGACGTCCATGCAATCGGCATGATCGGCAAAGCCCTTTGCGCGCTTGAAAACCTCGGTTCAGCATCGCGCGGGATAAAATAGCCCCGCTGGTCGCTGCGAAAGCTTGCAAGCATAAAGCCATCATTCGTGCTTGTCGTCTCTCTTGGAGTCTCTATTCTAGTTTCTGCGGCTCGAACGAA
Source organism: Hyphomonadaceae bacterium (assembly GCA_040383035.1). GTDB lineage: Bacteria > Pseudomonadota > Alphaproteobacteria > Caulobacterales > Aquidulcibacteraceae > Aquidulcibacter. The sequence continues at coordinate 7,419 of JBEIEG010000039.1, forward strand.
GCGCGGCGGCTCGATCCCGCAGGACTGTGGTAGCCTGGTACAGAAGTCATAAAGGCCAGCGGGGGCTGCGTTTGAAGCCCCTAAACCCATAGCCGAACCTACAAGGCCGCGTCGTTGGGAAGTCGCAGCCGTCGAACTAGGCTTACGAAGCCCGCGCTGTGTACCAGCACCAGAGGACAAGGCAGTCCTAGCACGTGATTGTGTTTCAGGGGAGGCTGGCGACTTTACAGCCAACTTTGCCTGGACTGACCCATTTTTTCTATTGGTGTCCTTTGAATAAGCAACGCGATCAGAAACGTAAGTATTAGATTGATCGAGAATTGGCTGAGTAGTTGTACATGCCGAAGCAAATACAAAAGATGGCAATGACAAAATTGCATAAATCTTCTTACTGAACATCGCTCTATCCCTGCTGTGGATAAAGCATTATTCCCATAAAAATTTTAAATGTACGCGCTTGAATTCAAGACAATTTTATTTATATTTATCCAAATACATAATACTAATTTTTATAGGTGTTCTTTACTTAAATTTAGGGATAATTTTTGAGTATTGCCAACGGTTCGCGTCGCGATTTCTAGATTGGTAACGCCTTGCAACCATCGTTGCAGGTCCTTCTAATGGGTCCTTAGATCGGTTATTAGGCAGCAATCTTAGTGAGGTTGAGTAATGCAAAGTCCTAGAGCGCCGGAAGAAAGGTCAATTCATCGTGCCCGGAAACTCAATCCCGCGGCAATTGCTACCCTGCTTGGCTTGCTTGTTCTGGTGCTTGGCTCCGGTATCATTATTGTGCGCAGCCTTTTGCCGCAACAGGTTGCATTACCAAAAAACCTGGACGCTTACTCAAAATCGCCAGCGGGCCCGGCTATTTCTAATGACCCGGTCGAATTGGCTTTTGGAACCGATAAGCCAAATTGGAATATGGAAGACTTTGATGTTGAAGCGACCGTCAACAATCCCTCCGTCTATAAGGATGTTAGTAAGGAAGAAGCACGGAAAATCAACCTGAGCATGCCCTTCGTTGCCGAGATCAGCCCGGCTGCAGCACCTTTTTTTATAGCTGGGACCCCACAGCTTGATGCGGCGCGTGCGCAACAATGCTTGTCTCTGGCTGTTTATTATGAGGCTGGATCCGAACCCATCCTAGGCCAATATGGGGTCGCTCAAGTGGTTCTCAATCGCGTGCGCCACCCGGCATGGCCCCATTCTGTATGTGGGGTTGTGTTTCAAGGCTCACAACGCCCCACCGGTTGCCAGTTTACCTTTACCTGCGATGGTGCTTTGTCCCGAAAGCCCAGCGGGCGCGCATGGAAGGTCGCTCAAGGTGTTGCGAGCGCTGCATTGAACGGTTTTGTGATGCCAGAAGTCGGCCACGCGACGCATTACCATACAGATTGGGTAGCGCCCTATTGGGCACCAACTTTGCGCAAGCTGAAACAAATTGGAACCCATATTTTTTATACATGGACCGGAGGGGGTGGAAACCCGCCAGCGTTTGGCGTCCGCTATGAGGGCAAAGAAGCATGGCCCAAGCTTGCCGCACTCACAGCACCCCAATTGGGACTAGCAGAAATTGACCAAACAGTCCTTGACGAAGCTTCAAACTTCAATGTCACCAACTCGGTAAGTGGCGACGTCCTTGGCATGACTGGCGAAAGCTCGACAACCGGAGCCGGGCAGAGGTCATTTGGAACATCAACAGGACAGGCAAGCCTTGGCGCAGGCACTTATGCCGCAAATCCAAATCTCAGCGCCCGTTTGGAATCTGAAGCTGCACGGGGCGCAACCGGTGCCGGCGACGCCATTCGCACGCCCACACCTTTGCCAAAACCGGGTCCAAATGGCCTCATGCCAGAACCTGATCTCGAAACACTCCTGCCAAAGTATCAAATTCCAACCGAATTGCCCAAAAGGCCAACCTTCGTGGCACCAACGCCAAGTGAACAAAAGCGCCAAGAACAGCGTGGACGGGCCATGGATGGGCTTTAGTAAAGGCAGCCGCACTAGTTAAGAGCGGGCTTAATCAAAGCTTTGTTTCACGCAAGAAAATCGACGGCCCTTGTAGGAGGCCTTATAAAAACAACCCGTATCTTATCGATGCACAAGCAGCCGAGGCTTAGTTAAAAAGATACCCGATGAGACTTGCTATGGCATACCAAGATACGAGGGAAAATGCCAAAGCAATTGATAACCCATAAATTAGAGGCAAACGTTCCTGGTCATCAGGAACCGAAGATGAAACCAATTCGGCTTCAAGCTGGGCTTGCAAGTCCAGAGCTGGAGACGGCCGAAATTGTGAGACTGCGACTTGGACGCCGCCTTGGGAAGCTAAAACAGCTGCCGGGCCCAGATTTAAAAGGTCCTCTTTTGAAACAGCTTCCTTCCCTGTCTCTCCAATGTCCGTTCCGCCAAGCTTTGGCGGGGTCTTCGCACTTCGCCGTTGTGAATGTGCCATGTGCTCCTCCCTTTTTCTTTTTCTCTGATTATGACACTACTCTTTATTGGAAATTAAAAAAGGCCGATGTTTTGGTCGATTTGTCCAGCTTTGTGTTGAAAATCGCCTATAGCCGCGTAGAGGCCTTATGAAGGCACACCGACTCTCCTCCTTAGCTCTCCCCAAAACAGCCATATGGATGATGTCAGCACGCCTTGGGCCCATTGGTGCAGGCTTGGCAGCAGCTGCAATCTTGCCGGCCCCAGAATATGGTCATTATGTTATCGCACTGGCTTGGCTGGGTGGACTTGTGGCTATTCTTGCCGGTTCTGCCCAAGCCCTTGTTGCACGCGCCAATCAACCTGCACAGGATTTATCTGAAGACCCAACAATTGGTACAACCGACACGCAGCTGTCCCATGTCCTGCGTCAAAGTTTCCTGGCTTCCCTCTTGGTGCCAATTGGCCTTGGACTATTATTTATCGCGCTTGACTATCGTGGCAGTTTCATCTTGGCCATCGTATTGGCGGGGCTGTTTAGCACCCAAAATGCCTGCCTTGGAGCGCTCCTCTGGGGTTCCAGGCGCATAAATTCTCTCTCGCTTGCATGTTTAAGCGAAAGCCTCTTGACCATTCTTGCTGTTGGGCTTGGAGCCTTTTGGGGGAAAACAGTTGAAGCTGCCCTTTGGGGCTTGGCGCTGGCAAATTTCTTGTCCTGGTTGATCTATGTCAGGTCTATAGGTGGTTTTGGGGCTCTTTTGAGGCTTTGGAAAACATCAGACCCTGATGGTATTCATTTGCTACAAGGGGTCCTGGGCCCAAGTCTTGTAAATGGGGCAGCAGGTGCGGCAGGACCTGCAATTGCCCTGGTCATTGCCGCTATCAAAGAGCCAGCCAGTGCCGGGATTTATGGTGTCTGGATGCTTTTAATTGCCGCTGGCCTATTCCCTATCCAGATTTTGGGCATAGCACTCTCACCACCCCTGATCGCCTGGAGAGAACAAGCGCGCAAAAAGCTTGCGGTCTTCGCGCTGCTCGGTGGCGTCGGATGGGGCTTTCTAAGCGGCGCTGGCTTATTTCTTCTGGGGCCCATCGTGATGGACGCGCTAGGTGTTGAAGTTTTGGCCGAGCATAACGACACGATTTTTAAGGCCTCTGCGCTCGCAGCGTTACTTATTTTCTGCCTTTGTCCGATCGCGACAATCGGACCCATCGTGCAGGCCGACGGGCGCTATTGGACTTGGGCCTATGTCAATGCTATTTCCGCTGTCATCTTTATCGGTGTGACTTTGCTTTGGCCTCCAAGCTTGGTTTTAGCGCTCTACGCCTGCTTGGTCGCAGCCTTGTTTCGATTGGGTATTGGTCTTCCTTTAGCATTTAGTTGTGTATTTCGATGGCACCGTCAGACTTAGGTGAAACCAATCCCCCAGATCTTCATCAAAGCGCCCCAGACGCGTCCCAATCTCCTGTCGCCCACATAGCCAAGAGGCGCCGTCGGAGATCCAATGCGCCTGGTTCGACCTTGGTAAGCACCAAGTCCGCACAATCGGGCCAATCTTTGCGTCGCAAGCCTTCGCGACAGTCGTCCAATCGCGCCCTAACCCTTTTTCAAGCCAAGACCAGATTTGGCGTTTTCGTGCGCGGCGGTTTAATCGCGGCAGCTGGATTGGGACTTTTATTCGTCAATGCCCTGGCTTCAGCTTCAGTTGTCGTCGCACTTAGCTTACTCCTCCTCAGGCCAGGGATTGCTATGGTGCTGCTTGCGCCTCTTTCGGCTATTCTAACTTCAGCGAATCCAGCGGTTTTTGGACAGGTCGCCTCTCCAGCTCTCATTCAAGCCCCTCTTTTGGCTGCTCCACTTCTTCTCATGGGCTATCTGGTCGTGCGTCGAAACCTAAGGCCCGGAACACTAAGCTATGTATTTCTTGGGTGTGTCAGCCTTGGCGGGCTCCTGTCACTTCTTACCACAACCTCGCTGCCGACGACTTTGGATGCGCTTTGGAAGTTTGCGGTGCCAATTGCTCCGTTGATTTTCTGGCTGGATAACAGATATCGAAGCGCGTGTGCCGCCAAAGAAGCGCCCTATGCTTTGGGTGGCGCAATGGCGACAATAATCATCGGATCCTATTTTATCATGATGGTCGGGGCAGGCCGTGAACTCAACATCATAGATTTTCAAGGCATATTCTGGCACCCACAAACCTTGGGAATGATGATGGCGGCCGCTAGCCCTCTTATCCTTTTCGCAACCCGAGTTCCACTGTGGCTTAGAATTGTCCTTCTCATCGCAATTTGCATTCTGGCTTGGATGAGTTGGACGCGTACAGCACTCGCCTCGATGGCAATCGCCGGTCTATTTGCCGGTTTAGCCACACTCGCCAGCCAAGCGCGCCTCAGGCTCGCTGACGCAATGAAGCGCCCGTTACAAATCGGCCAGGGGCTGGCTATTGCCTGTTTGGCGATCGGATCCCTAATCTATGCTTCGACCGTTGAAGAGCAACAATATATCGGCACGCAATCCCGCCAAGAAGTCATGACAGAAGAGGCTTATGGTAACGCGAGAGCCTTTGCATTGTATCGAGCCTACGACAATTTTGCTTCAAGGCCTGCAACTGGGATTGGCTTTGGGGTCCCATCAGATCCGCGCCTAATTGATCCAGATTTTGAAGCCCAGTCTATCGAAGCCTTTCGTAGTGCTGGAGGTTCTGAAGTATTGTTCGACAAAGGTAACTCTTATCTAGCCATCTTTGAAGAGACCGGCTTTCTGGGAGCTCCAATTTGGTTGGGCTTGTTTATATTTTTGGTGGTAAGCGCGTGCGCAACTGGCCTCGCGGCCACAACCGCTGCGGCTATTTTTACCTTAAGCCTGTTTGCGGAGGCCACAGCCTTTTCACTTGGCGGGGTTGGTATGGTTTTGTGGGCAAGCCTGATCCTCAGCGCTGGTTTTGAACGCAAAGGCAAAAGCCGTAATCGTGGCAGAGCCAATAAGACCTTGCTCGCGTCAATCCAGCAGCTTCGCATTCAAAGACAACGCCAACTCCATGCCCGCGGCTTCAAGGCAGGCACCATTACGCCGGCCCCCAACGTTCAAGAGCAAAAGACCGAAGAACAAAATCTTTGAAACTTCCTCCTATCTGACGATTTTGATGAGAGAGCGTTTCGACTTCTTTTGGTGGCAGACCACAAACCTGACCAAATCGAACAAATTTAACTAAAGAGCCGCAACTTTCGGCCTGCCTTGGTAGGCCTTTTACTGAGACCTGGGTCAGGCGCCTCGTAATGCGAGCCATTTTTTGCAAGTCCGCAGGCACTAAATTGACCAGCATGCGTTTTGCGGGAACTGACAGTCAAAAGCCTCGAAAAGCAGAACCTATGCGTTCCGGCCTTTCGGCAACGGCTTTGTCTACAAAACCGACAATTGAGAAATAATGGCTTGCTTTAGTGTCCGTTATATGTACCCTAACGTCAACCTCGCGCGTCTCGGCCTCATCAAGGGTCCACGTAACCGATCGAGCAACCATCGTTTCGCTTCCGAACTATCCACATTCAAACCAGAAATTAGAACGAAAAAAGATCATATAAAGAACAAAAGACAATTTTTGACGCTAGATTTTGGGTTTCTACCTTTAAAGGTTGTGCACAACTTCATTACCATAACGTAATCTCTAGTTCAGTTTCCCCTCGATAGCATCCCACATCAGCGAAACTGCATTGACCCCGGAGAAAGCCTTGAGCGCCAAGGCACCGGTTGGAGAGGTGACGTTGATCTCGGTCAAACGTCCAGCGATCACGTCGATGCCGACGAATAAAAGTCCGCGCTCTTTCATGGTTGGGCCAATG
>JBEIEG010000040.1:0-13523 GCA_040383035.1 Hyphomonadaceae bacterium
GAGAGCGGGTTTGCCCGTCATCGGAGCTCGCCAACTAGGTGGTCTTGGCAGGACTGCGCCCTCGTAGAGTTTTTCGTCACCGGGCCCCGCAGGGAAGGTACGCACTTGATTTGGCTGAACCTCCGGAGGAGAGGCCTTCTGCGAGATAAATGCAAGGAATGGCTTATCTTCTGGGGATTTTTCGATGAAAGAGACGGCGTAATCGGTCAACACATCAGTCATATAGCCAGTGGCTTGAACCCTTTGTCCGTCTACATTGAGGAACGGATTAAAGTATACGCCTTGTCCAATAAAGCTCACCCAATTATCAAAGCCAGGCCTAGCTGTGTCGTCGTCATGGCCCATGTGCCACTTACCAAAAAAGCCAGTCCGATAGCCAGCGTCATGCAGGAGTTTTGGAAATGTAATAATCTTATGGCTTTGCTCGGCCCGCTCACCATTGTCGATAATGCCATTGTTATGAGGATATTGCCCTGTCATAAAAACCGCCCGGCTTGGCGAACATAAGGGTGCCGACGTAAAGAACCTTTCGAACGATGCGCCTTCGCTAATTACGCGCGCAAGGTTCGGCAAGCGAACAAATGGGTGGTCGATTAGATCATCATAGCGGACGTCATCGAGCAAAACGAAGACTATGTTGGGTCGCCGGTTAGGCTTGCCCTTCATGGTAAGTCCAACAGATGTCTGGCCAACATGTGCTACCGGGAAGCTCATGTTCGCTTCGGGAGAATAGGAGGTAGCCCTTTGAACAGGTTGTGTGTCCGCAATCGCAGGGCCCGATGCCAAAGTGAGCGCACAAATCAACGCCAACGCGCGCTGAAGAATGGTAACGATTGATGGCATTTTACTCCGCCTCATTCTTGATGAAAAAGCACTGCTTGCCGCTTTTAATTGCGTAGCTTTCGCAAGTTCTACGAACCTTTTGCAAGGTTGGCTTTTGCTTGCTGCCAATCCAGTCAACCAATGTTGCAAGCGTAGCTAGATATTGGCTATCTGAAAGCCCGCTATGTTGGTCTTCACGTGTTAGAAGCTGAAACAACAAATGTGACTGACCTGCTTGGGCCACAACATTTTTGAAATGGGCTTGTGCACGGTAAGAGACGATAGGATCATATCTCGCCTGAAGCGTTATGGTCGGCGCAACCAACGTTCCACGCACATCGGAGTCAAAGGAGATCAGATCGCGAGCGTGGATGTCGCCCGAAAACCGTTCCACGCCTCGGTTAAGCGCATCGTCGTCGCCGGAACCACGATACACCGTCATTGTGTTGGTGAATGGGTTTTTGCCGCCGAGAAAATTATGGACAACGTCTTGAAATCTGAAAGTCGTGAGTTCCATTCGATGCGCGAATTCTCGCTCAGTTAGTTTTGTAGCCCCCAGAATTGCTTTGAGGTGCCTCACTTGCTGAACAGTTCTGGCGTCGGCCTTTTGATCAACACCTGTGCACTCATTGACCCTTTTGCGAGCCTCAGACCGCGGACTCGTTGATTGTTTCGTCAGGCCCTGCCAGGCGGGATATTGCTCTTCATTTGGATAGGGCAGGTTCTTGCAAAAATGCTGATAAATGACCCTCAAATTGATCAATTGGTCATAGGTGTCCAACCGCTTACCGACGGCACCACCGGTCAGCATAACACCATCGTACAGGACCTGGCCTTTTTCATCGAGTGCCGACGACTCCGCCAGTTTTGCGACGACATTTCCACCATAGGATTGGCCATGCAGAATGGTCATTTTTGGGCGGCCAAACTGCGTCCAAAAGATCTCACGCGATACATCGACATCTTTGGCCGCCAATCGCACACCATAGCCGCCAGTCCGATAAGTAGACCCAATCCAAGAATAGCCTTCCTTTACCATGGTGGCATATCGCGTCAGGTCATCATCTGATCCATCAGGAGCAGGGTCCACATGCCTTGGCCCTCCATGCGCGTGAACAATCAAAATTCCATTTGGGACTTTCGGACGGGCAATTAGGAAGTAGGCACCATTACGGTCCCTCCCCCCATAGCAAGTAGCCAGTGCATCTAGATCGGCAGGGCACACCCGCTCAGACAGACTTTCAGCCGCAACCTTTTGCTGGTTGTCCGCCTCAGTGGCGTAACTCGTGCTTGCCAAAGGCACGAGCGCTAAAACCCCTAAGCCGATCTGAGACAAAATTCGGTTGTACATACGCATAGGCTGGCTACCTGCTTAGTATTTTAGCCCCAGGCCAACATAGACAACCCGGCCACGTGGCGAATGTACCTGTTCGTCAAAGCCCGGACGATTGTCGCCGACGTTGGGTGGGTCATTATCAAAGATGTCTTTGACGCCAATTGTTAGCTTGGTATCAGCCCCGAACATCTCTTTAAACTGATACCCATATTGCACGTCGAAAGTCACAAACTTCTTGATCTTTGGAACGGTAACCAGACCGACTGGATCGTCGTTCCGGTAAGCACTGGTGTAGCGCGCGACAGCAAAGAGATCATGGCTCCCGCGCTCGAAAGTGCCTGTAATGTTACCCCGCCAGCGCGGAAGCGAACCAAACGAACCACTCAAAAAGTTACGCGTGCCAGCAAGTTCAGCAGTTGTCACGCCAGTTGTGAAAGCAAACTTGTTTACATAAGTCAGCGAAAGTCGTGCACCGACTTTCCCGAAATCCGTATCGGTCCGATAACTTAGAGCGAGATCGACCCCGTCGGTTAACGCTTCATCTGCGTTTTGCAGCGCCAGGATTATCGAAGTTGGTTGCCCATTAGGTTGGCGCGTAATCGACGTGGACACCTTTGGGGGTTGGCCAGTAGCGACGCCTGCGCAGGACTCGTCCAAAATAGCTTGGGCATTTTGGGTGTTCACAATTAGGTTTGAATAGCTGTACCGCCAATAATCGATGCTTGCATCAAACTTGCTGGGCTGGAAGACAAACCCCAGATTGGTGTTCTTAGCAGACTGGGGCTTTAAGCTGCCGACCGGACGGCCAACTTGTGCAACGATAAAGCTTGAAAGTTCTGCCCCGCCACAAGTCGCCACGCCGCCAACGGTTCGGTAATTGACCGAGCCGCTTGTGACAATGCCACCTTGCTGGTTTGAGGATGGAGCTTGAAACGAAGTGCCATAAGAGCCGCGAAGCGCGATCCAAGGCATTGGCTCGTACCGGACAGCCACTTTCGGGTCCAAAGTGGTACCCACCACCTTACCATGGTCTTCATATCGAATGGCGGTTTGGACTTCCAGATTGTCTTTGAAAGGCAATGCAAGTTCTGCAAACGCAGAATTCACATCTGTCTTACCCAAAATCGTGGGGTCAGCTACCGCGCCATCTGTGTTGGGATCTGGATCAAAGCGGAAGGTCTCGCTTCTGCGCTGCAACCCCAACGCGATACCGGCTGAGCCACCTTCAAGAGCAAACAATTCGCCATTGCTGACCAGCAGGTCATAAGTAGTCTGTGTTGCTTTTCGTTTGGTGACCAAAGTCGTCAGAGCGCCATAAGCAGCCAGCTTATCATAGTCGTTGCCGGCCAAGATCGCCGGGTTCTTAAGCGATGTCGCAGTCGGCGTGGCTTCCGCGCTACCAAACGGATTGATGATGCCCTCATTGAGAGCCGCCTGAAGCCGCGACCTTACAAAGTTTCCAGGAACAGACCGCGACGATTCATGCGAATGATACTGCGCCCAAGCGCTGACGTTCCACTTCCCGTAGTCCGCATTTAAGCCCAACATTGCGCGTTGGGAGTCGTTAGTGAAAATTGAATCTACAGGAGCGTTGCGCCCAGAGACGCTGGCCCCTAGAGGCCGGATCTGATCCCTGGTTGTTACTGCAACGGGGACACATGTACCGCCTTCGTTTCCGACAACAGTATCAAAACAGCCAGGTGCCCAACGGATACTTGTGCCGCTTGCGACAAAATAATTGAAAGGATGATTTGCTGGGATCGTGTATTTTCCGCCCGTTGGACCAGCCGGGGCAGTCAGTGGCCCGGCCGCCCGGTTCGCCGTATTTTGGGTTACCCCGACTTCGCCGAACACCGACATACGATTGCTGCCAAGCAGATTATTTGCGAGCTCATATCGAAACTCTGCAAACCCAGAATAGCGTTCTTCGCCGGAGATCGGGCCTGATTGTTCGGCAAAATCATACAGGCAATTCGGGGAAACAACATATCCGCCAGCTGCAGCACAATCAGGATCAATCACTGCTGTGCCAGTTGGAATACCAGTCGTGAAATTTCGGTATTCGTCGGGTGCACCCGAGGTCGACAAAAACCGGGAGTTAACGAGAGCACCATTGGCCGTGGTGTCGACAAGGCCGTCACCATTGCGATCGATCAAGCGATCTACAAGAAAGTCAAAGTCGGTATTGAAAGTCTTTTCGGACTTATAGTAGCTGCCATAAACAGCAAACGCGCCACGATCATTTTTTGCGCCATAGGCCAAGTCAACACCGTGGCTGTCGCTAATTCCAAAATCGGCGCGGGCATTGAGTTCAGCACCCTCAAAGCCAAGCTTGGTAACAACGTTCACAACCCCGGCGACCGCTTCCGATCCATAAATAGCGGAGGCACCATCCGTCTGGATATCAACCCGCTTCACGACCGTTGTCGGTAACGTGTTCAAATCGAAAAATTGGTTGCCCAGCGCGTCTGCCAATGGGCTTTTGCCCGCACGCCGACCGTTTATCAGGACCAGGGTGGAACCCGCACCGAGGTTTCTCAGATTGAAATTGGCAGCCCCGATAAGATTTGGGTTTTTGGTCCCAACATTTGACAATTGACTGCCGGCGTTAGCGGGCAGATTTCCGACAAAGTCGTTGATGGTCGCCGCAACAGCAAACTCAGGGGCACCAGCTCCGAAAACCTGTACGGGTGCTTTTTCGTTGTAACCACTACGTCGAATATTCGAGCCCGTGACAATGATGATGTCCACATCCTCTGGTTCGGCAACCGCAGAAGCATTGGCAGAAGATGTCGGCGCATTTTGCGCTACGGCCGACCCAAACGCGCAGCTCAGTAATGCAGTTGATCCCAAAAGGAATATCGCTTTTCTCATTGTGGCAGTCTCCCAAATTTGTTTTTTCTTCACTAAAACGGTCACGCCGATTGCCGTACTGGTGGCAACAGTTATCGGGGTTAGCTAAGAAAAATCATGAGACGACGGCTCGAAAAATCACACCCGTGGGAGGGGGATCATTCGAAAGTAATTCCTGATAAATAACCCCCTAAGCAGGATGTGAACATCGAGCGTTAGTAAGGTCAGGTTAACTTGAAATCTATGCAAGTCAAAATGAGCCCAGTAAAAATAAAAAATGCAATAAATCAATAATTTAAAACATTATTGTGCTTGATTTGTGTGATTTTCTGCACAAAAAATCCGCAATTTGTGCGGAAAACCGCCAATCAAACTCTAACTGCCCTGTGTTGTACTAAAATGGTTTTACCATTCGAACTGTCCCCCCCCATAACGCAGCCAGAAGTTTGAAATACTTCAAATCAAAGTGAAGTGCACTCAATCGTCTATCTCCTAAATGTCCGCTTTGGAGCAACCGCCAACCCGCCCTAACCGGCAACCCCTGGCGCAAAGCGGACTAGCCGCATTTCCGCAGAACTTGGCCGTGTGCGGTGGGTCTGGTTTCTAGGTGGTCATCAATTTTGGCCATGCGGAAGGACTCCGCCTATCGCAAAATCTTCCAAAAGAGAGGTGTCCAAGGAGCCTCAGCCTTGAGATGCCCTTCGATAGCGAGCTTGTGCAAAACCATCGGAATTAGCGACCAGATCGCCGGATATATGACGCAGGCCTGCAGCCGTCGTCATGTGTAGGGCAGTTCCAGCGGGGCCTTGGACGCGCGTGAGAAAGCCGTCAGCTTCGCGGGTTAGTTCAACATGCACATCGCCGACTGGGGTTGGAAAAATGCCCGACGCGTGATCGAGATTAACCAAGTTCGGCGCGACACCAATACTGAGATAACCCGGTGACAATGGATGAACGCCAAGCACCCTGCGACTTAATTGCCAAGTAGGCGAGGCAGAGAAGGCGTGGCAAAGGCTGGCCGTTGGTTCAAAGCTCTCCCATAAAGTGGTAGCGCCGCGCGCGAGCATCGGACCAAAACGCGCGCGCATCAGCTCAATAGCTGCGCCCAATTCGCCGCGCTCGGCCAAAGCCTCATAGACGAAGTGACTGTAGAAGGTATTGGCGAGGACCACGCCATTTTCGGGGTCCAAGGTTTCACCGCTATTGGCTATGGGCGGTGCGGCGGTGAAGGTAAGACCCGCCGCATCTGTAATACGCGCGATAGCAGAGCCGGCGCGGCTGTCGGGCATCTCGCCCCACAGCATAAGCGCTGCATTGGCATGCTGGGATACACGCAATTCCTGTTTTCCAGTTGCAGGGTCAAGAACGTCCACATAGACCCCGCGCCGCTCATCCCAATGGAGATCATGCAATGCTGTTTGTGCCTTGAGCGCGCGAGCTCGATATGTAGCAGCGGCCCGACCCATGTCGCAGGCTTCGCACAATGCGGCGGCGGATTTCCAAGCGCCGACCAATTGGGCATTCAAGGCAGCGGCAAAGCCATGGCGTCCTACACCCGCCCAGTCCATGAAATGCCAGTAGGGCATATTTGGCAAAAGCCCATTGTCAGCCAATAGTCGTTCAAACCACGCCAGAGCCTTTTGGATCGAGGGCAAAATGGTCTCAATCGTCGCTAAATCACTGCTGTGCTGATAATGATCTCCCGCATTCAATATCCACTGCAGCGTCCAATCCGGGATCAAAAGTCGATCTGTATGATGGTCGCCGGGGGCAAACATTTGTGTCAGCCCGTCAGGTCGCTGGCTTTCCGCCGCTTGGCAAAGGAACTTCGCGTTTAACGGCACAATACTTGGCCCAAACGCCGCCCAACCCACAAGATTTTCAACGGTCGCATCACCCAGCCATTGGCGCTGCTCCCGGCTTGGGCAATCCTCCCACGCATCATGCATACACATTTCAAGTGTATAGGCCCCTGTGGCCCAAAGCTGATTGAGAAAGGGATCAGAGCAAGTGAAACTGCCGCGTTTGTCGACTGGATAATTCTCAGTTTTGGCACCAAGGCCAGTCAATGTTACACCGTCAGGGGCATTGTGAATAACAACTTGCATCCATCGGATCGCGCACCATTCAAACCGCTCGAAGATTTGCTCGCCCGGCCGCGCAATATACCGACAAATATGAGCATCGAGCCCAAGAAGCGGTTTCCGCGTAAGTCGCACATCTGCGTTTAGCCCAGCCGGGTCCCATTCACCCGGTAAATGCTCCGAGCAGGCAATCTCGATCATTTCGCCGCCCTTGGCGATCATTGAGATGCGTGGGCGTCCTGTGATGATGCGACCAAAATCCAGCAGAAAGGACACATCTTGCTCTGACGTCGTCTTGATTGTGACATTGGCCTGCTCAGGCTTCAAAAGCCCTTCTGGATCAGAAACTGCGTCTTCAGCGCCAACCAGCAACGCTTCCTCATAGAGACGGCGCTCAATCGGCAGACTGGGATCAGGACGTTGCCCTTTAATCCAAACAGCGCGTTTTGCGCCTTCCAAACCATAGCGCATCGGTGGAATGCCGCGCGGCACAAGGGTCGGGAAAGGTTTGACTTCCAAACCGCCAAAGAAAGCCTCTGGTCCACCTCCTCCCGCCTGCAGGATTTGAGCCTCGTCCCATGCGGCATCATCAAAATCTGGCTGCAACCAATTATCTGGCAACAGATTGGCATCAAGGCTTTCGATAAAGCCGAGGCCATGATTGATGCGCGGCGTTGCTTGCTCCCAAGCATGAGTTTCAATACAGCGCCACGCGCTATCGCTTATCAAGCGTTGTGACTCAGATTGTGTCGTAATCTGTCCTTCAACCCAAAGGCCACCTTCGCCAAATACAGGATTCCACATACCTTTGACGCCTTCGTAAAAGGCGGTGTCGACGCCATAGGTATGGATCAGAACACAGATTGCGTTCACGCCAATTTGCAGATGGGAATTGATCGACCAAGTATCATAGCGCTGAAACAGGGGGCTGCACCGAACCGGTCCGCGGCCAATCTCGTTTCCATTGACGAAAGCCACATAGCGGCCGTCAACTGTGATTGAGAGCTCGGCCTGGGTCGGCACATCCGACAAGGTCACCACCCGACGAAACAGAAACCACCGATTGGGCTTTTCTTTGCGCGCGCCGCGGCCGCGCGGGTCGGCTAATTGACCTCTAGGATCAATAGGCTGTCGTGGCGACCAAATGAAGGGGGCAGGCGGATTCAAACGCATTGTTAAACGTCCCCGTTTCGAACCTCAATAACATCAAAAAGCGAAAGAGCCGCCCTAGACAGACACTGACATACCCGCAGTCGTCAGCCTCCTCAATGTCCCCTTTTGCGAAGCCCCGCACCTGTTCGAAATGGGAACAACTGGCTTAGAGCAGACACGCCGCCTCGGTTAAGCATAGGCGGCTAATGCATTTGTTCAGCCAAACATGACTTACTGCCTTGGATCTAATGGCAGCTAAGTCGGCTAAATCAGAGTGCGGCAAAGTGAGTTGGATTTGAGGTAGAATTACAAGATATAAGAGGGCGACTTGCCGACGTCTCCAGTACGATGTTTTGATGAGTGTTTTTGCAAGTCATGTTGAAGGGGCCATAACTTGCAGTGTGTCGCGGCATGTAAGTCGTCTTAAGTCGCGGGTACAGCCTCCCGAACCGGACATTTGATGATGATTTTATAGCTAGCGCGGCGATGATTTCCTGATCGGGAAAGATATGACTGATCTTGATTCACCCCATTGCGGACAGCATCAGTCATTTAGGCGCGTTCCTTGGAGCCACTTTGGCTCACCTCCCGCAGCTCTCGGAAGCTGGCCCAAAACTTGCTCCGATCCCAATCCGAACGCGGAGATGTCTAATGGGAAGAGGGCTCAGAGCAGATGTGGATCAGCGCCAGCTTGGTTTGTTTGGCGAGAGTTTGGCGCTCGGACAGAAGCCAAAGGTCGAGAAGGCCCTGCCTGTTAGGCCCGGCCAAATTCCGAAACCGATGGCTTTTCACAAGCACTCCACCGGATCTGCCAAAGTCGAACCAGTCCCGCGTAAGAGCCTCGGTGCCCTTCCCTCCGAAGTCGTGAGACCCGCAGAAGCAGCATTGGTTCTTTCAGTGTCATTGAGCTTGCTGAAGAAGTGGCGAGCCGAAGGTGCTGGCCCTCGCTTTGTTCGGTTAGGTGGACGGGCTATTGGCTATCGCCGTGCTGATTTATCGGACTGGATCGCCGCTCGGATCAGTTGATTTTTTCTTTGGCGCAGAATTTTTATGCAGCTGATTGGGCAGTTGCGCGCCTACTAGCCCTCTGGATTCCCCAATCGCGAGCATTGTGGCGATGGGACATGGTGGGTCATATTTGGCCAAGCTGGTGCGTGCTGGAACCCTTCGAAACAGATCGTTCCATCTGTGGATATTAGGTGGATAAGTCCCTTTTTTGGGCTTCCCGATTTTGGTGAACATGCTGGATTAGTGTGGTTTTTCTGAGTTCTCTTGGTCTTACGAGATCGCAGTTCCGCGATACTTGTCGAGCCTGATAGAGGATGAAACTCATGAATACCGACACACTACTCACCGTCGAAGATGCCGCCGCCCATTTGAAGATTTCCAAGCACACACTGAACCGCTGGCGCGTAACCGGTGAAGGTCCCCCCTTCATCAAATATGGCCCACGCTTGGTTCGTTATCTCGTCACCACGCTTGATGTGTGGGCGCAGGAGCGCATGTTCGCCAACACCAGCCAATACGGACGTTAGGCTCTTGCATTGCCGATCTTCGCCAAATGCCAGAGCGTTTGGGCGGGTCAAGGTAACCTTCTTGAAGGGGGCTCTGCCCACCTTGACCCGCCCATTACGCTCCAGCGCAGCATTAGGTGTCGGGACGCGGGGCGCGTCCCGTCATCACTCCCTCGACCTCGCCTCTGGCAGGTCGAACACGGGGCTAGAGGGAACAGCTAAAGAGTTAGCAGAAACGTTGGTTCTGGCTTCGCACCCTCAACTGTCGTCGATCACTTGAATGGGCGAACGCCGAGCTACTGGCGCAGGAATGAAACACACACATCGCATCCACATCTTGTTTTGACTTTAAAGAAGGTGTGTATATTATACACACTCAAAGAGGGGGCAACATTGCCGAAGCGACCAAAGACCAAGGACATTATCAAGCGGCTGAAAAGCGAAGGATATGTTCAGAAGGCCACGGAAGGGTCTCACAAGCACTTTGTCCACCCTGACTTTCCGGGCAAGATCACTGTGGTCGTGAGCAAGGCCGAACAGTCCATAGGGGTACTTCGGGAAATCTATCGGCAGGCCAAATGGAAGTGGCCACCTGAATAGCCAGGCCACCCCCTCTCAAACAAAGCAAAAAGATATTTATTAAGTGGAGAACACCCCATGACACAGAATATAACCAGCAGCAGACCTAAATGGTCTGTTGCTTTCGACCACGATCCCGAGGTCGGGATGTGGGGAGCAGTGGTTCTGGATCTTCCCGGATGCACATCGGGTGGAGACAGTTTGGAGGAAGCCAGAAGCAATGTACGTGAAGCGATCGCCCTTTACATTGCTGATGTACAAGAAGAGACCGGAACAGTTCCAAGCCCCTTAGGGTTAGAGAACATTCTAAGGATAGCAGAAACCGACGCAGATATGCGGGAGAGACTAGAAGGAGCCATCGTTCTGGAATCTGATGCTGGTGAACTCAAATCCCGATCAGTTCGCGTTCAGATCACGATGAACGAGGGTTTGCTTGCGCGTGTCGACCAAGTTGCTGAGAGTGTCGGCATGAATAGAAGTGCATGGCTCGCGGAAGCTGCGCGTCGTCTTATAGCCTAGATAGTATCTTTTGGGCCTAATACTGTCGGGACCCGGAGAAGGTCTCGACAGTATTTCCCCATCAATTCATTTGGCAGTCTATCATAGGGCCTAGGCGGAAGAATTTGACACTTCAATTCCATTGGCGAAGTCTGCGACCTACATTGAAGTCAAGACCGTCAAAAGAAGTCTGACTTGATCCTCGTAAACGGGCCTCAATTCTCACGCTCCATAAGTTCGCGCGGCAGCATGAGCTGCGAACGTGCATCATAGACGCCGTTCTGAACAATTGCCCGAACACCCGAGCCATAATCCAAGCCGTCAAGATTTAGCTCTTGAACTATCGGCAGATCGAGCTTGCGAGCCATGAAAGCAAAAAGTCGCCTCACTTTATATGAGCTGCAACCTGTAAGCAGCGCGGTCATGAGTTCAGGCCGCAGATTGCGCAGGCCGTCCATTATGTCATACGCTTCCAGCAGACTTACAGACTTGGGGCTTAGATAGAGTAGCTCCAAGATTGCCCGCTCAGGCGCAGAGGAGCGAAGCTGAAAGCCTTCATAAGTCGCTTGGCGGACACCGAGATGCGGCGGCAGAAAGTCAGTCTGGGAATGCTGGATTTCAACCTGCCAAGCGGCCTTGAACCATTTAGGAAGCGTCGCGCCTTTGGGACCAAACAAATGGACTGGTTCAACGCCAACCCGCGCATAGTGCGCAAAGCCGTCACAATTTAGGGCTGTCAGCCCCCCGACATGGATCGCCAAATCTGAATGCGCTTGCAAACCAGAAAGGGAGGCTTGCCACGTCAGTTCATCGTTGGGGCGCTTAAACACGCCGGGGCTTAGCCTTTCCAGCCAACCGCTTTTCACATATTGGTTAGTAAGGCTGTACGACACCCCTCGCTGGCTCAGCCACGCTTGAGTGACGAGACCTTTGCTTGGCCAATCATCAAGGACATTTTGTATTTTTGATGCTACATTCGTATTCATAATAAGAATTTGTCATAAAATATGAAAAATTCAATGAAGTCTGTATGGGCTGATGGGTGGGAATTTGAAAGCGTCAAATAGCTGCCTCAGGCCGCGACTTGTTCATAGGACAAACGAAGAAGCGAAGAGATAGGCAAAGTCGGCATTGAAAGAGTTGCGCCATCTCGGTCACAGAACTCAACGAGTACAAAGTCGTCATCCAACAACTCGACCACGGTTCCAACCTGGCCTAGCACGAGACCCAAGTCGCTCTGATCGCTCAAAAGCGCGACGGTATCTAGCAAAGTGGGTTGCACTTTAGTCATGGTTCTTGTCCTCAGATCCGGCTCGCCTGTCACTCACAACGAAGGCCGAAACAAACTTTGCGCCGTCGCCTCCAGTCCGAGTTAGCCATAGTGATCGCACAAAAGCTGACTTGGTGCCATGAATAAGTTTCCTGCCCTAAGCCAGATGCAAACATAAACACTCTTGCCTTGCTGGCACCAATTCGATGGATCGGAGACAGAGTATATTCCGTCAACTTGGCCTCAGAGATTGATACTTTATCACCAAATGGCTGCGTCACTCCCGCCCCGTGGTAAACCGTCCGGCCACCTTCTCAGCAATGATCCGCGCAGCAGTATCGCCGGGGTGCGCATAGCGTTCGGTCGATGATGCGTTTGCATGGCCCAGAGCTCGACCTACTAGATACAGCGATGCACCATCTTCGACCGCGAATGTTGCAAAGCTATGGCGCAGGTCATGAAGACGGACGTCAGAGAGGCCCGCAAGTTCCCGGACTTTCAGCCACGCCTTATTGACCCCTAAAACCGGTTTACCTGAGATTTGGGACATAAATACATAAGGCCCAGAGCGCGGAAGGCCTTCAAGGATCGTCCGTGCTTGCTCTGACAGAATGATCGTGCGTGATTTATTCTGGCTACCCATCTTGGTTCGCACTGGCGGCAGAACAAGTCGCGAGCGCTCGATGTCAACTTCAGACCAGTTTAGTTCTGTGATCTCGTTACGGCGCGCGCCAGTCAACATGATTAAGCGAATGATGTTGGCATAATTGGGCGCGATCACCCATGCTGCTTGTGCTTCTTCAAGAACGTTCCAGAGCCTTTGAGCCTCTTCTGTCGTCATGGATCGTTCCCGGCGGTTGTCGCGCAGCTTTTGGACTTTGGAGCAAGGATTAGTTTCCAATATCTCCCGCCAAATCGCCCACGAAAACATCGCAGACAGACATCTTAGGCCTCGGGACGCGGCACTCGGTCCGCCTTTGACAATAGAACGGCCCCGGGGGCCAGTCTTGATATCCTGTGAAGTCTTGCCGTCAGCAATGTCTCTTTGCCACGCGGCGAGATCGCTGGGCCTGATGTCCTTCGCAACAACATCATCCAGAAGAGGCTTGATGTGGCGCTTGTATGATGTGGCATCGACCGACCAAGACGATTCCCGCTTTAGCGGCTTATCATTAGGTCCATCGCGGAAATACAATTCGAACAACTGGCCGATGGTCGCGTCGCGCATAGCGTTAGCTATGACCAGCCCGCCCTTCCCAGCCAAAGACTTTGCCCGCTCACTTGGCGTCTCTGATAGGTCAACGCCTTTGGTTGCTTCAGTAATGACTTCTCGCGCACGGTTACGTGCAGCCTCAGGCGTCCAGGGCAGGCCATGCTCGCCAATGGTCATCCATCGTTGTTGACGGTTCACGCGA
>JBEIEG010000041.1:0-13280 GCA_040383035.1 Hyphomonadaceae bacterium
GGACCGCTGGATGGACCGCTGCTGATGTTAGGCGCACCCGGTTGGCATCCTGGCATCATCGGCATTGTGGCTGGGCGCTTGAAAGACCGTTTCCATCGCCCTGTCATTGTCATCGGCTCTGCGGATCCAGATGATCCCCATGCCAAAGGGTCTGGGCGATCCGTGCCGGGCATCAATCTTGGCGCAGCTGTTTCTGGTGCCGCAAGTGACGGCGTTATTCTGGCCGGCGGTGGTCATGCTATGGCAGCAGGCCTGACCATGAGCTTCAGCGCGCTAAAGTCTGTTCATCAGGACTTAGCTCGTCGCTTGCGCACTGAATCGGATGCAACCGGTAGCAGCCGCGATCTCGCCATCGACGCCCTTGTTGGGCTAGGGGCCGCAACGCCGGAGCTTCTCGACGCCATGACAGAGGTTGGTCCTTATGGCGCTGGTTGGCCTGACCCAGTCTTTGCCTTTGCCGATGTCCGTCCCTATGCAGCCGCGCCCGTTGGAACCGGCCATGTGCGCCTAATGCTGGAAGACCAATCCGGGCAAAGAATCAAAGCGATTGCATTTCGCGCTTTGAACACACCGTTAGGCGACGCATTGATGGGGCGACGGCCCTTGCATGTTGTGGTTCGGTTGAAAAAGGATGATTGGCGCGGCGGAAACGCGGTGGATTGTGAGATTATCGATGCAAGTCCTGCATCTTAGCAGCAAAGGCCGCTTGCGTGTTGGCAATGGCCTTTGTATAGAGCGCGCCTCTCGTGTGAACAACGCGTGATGTGGCTCCTTCGTCTATCGGTTAGGACGCCTGATTTTCAATCAGGAAAGACGGGTTCGACTCCCGTAGGAGCTGCCACTCCCACCCCACGAGAATCCCTATAAATCGGCACTTTATTGCAGTACTTGTCCACAAGTCGCTGCCGCTTGTCGTCGCACTTGGCCGCGCACACTGCCATGATGGATGCCTGATTCGAAGGATAACGGGCCCATGGGCGATTTAGTGGAATTAGATGGCAGTGGCGGCGATAGCGGCAACATTATCAATGAGCCGTTTGATCGCGCCTTAGAAAGCCGCTACCTCGTCTATGCCTTGTCGACCATTACCAGCCGCGCACTGCCCGATGTGCGCGATGGCCTAAAACCCGTTCAACGCCGCATCATTCATGCCATGGGCGAACTGGGTCTAGACCCATCTAGCAATTTCAAAAAGTGCGCCAAGATCGTCGGCGATGTGATGGGTAAGTATCACCCTCACGGCGATAGCGCGATTTACGACGCTTTGGTGCGCTTGGCGCAGGATTTTTCGGTTCGCTATCCGCTTGTCGATGGTCAGGGCAATTTCGGCAATATTGATGGTGATTCCGCTGCGGCCTATCGCTATACCGAAGCGCGTCTAACCGCGATTGGCGCATTGTTGATGGAAGGCGTGGACGAGGATTCAGTCCTTTTCCGCGAAACCTATAGCCAGGAAGATGAAGAGCCTTCGGTTCTGCCGGCGGGCTATCCAAACCTATTGGCCAATGGCTCGATGGGCATTGCTGTGGGGATGGCGACGTCGATCCCACCGCATAATGCGGCCGAACTGATTGATGCCTGCCTGTTGTTGATCGATAAGCCTGAAGCGGATCTGGATGAAATCTTAGGGCTGGTGCCCGGCCCCGATTTCCCGACTGGCGGGATATGCATCGAATCGCGCGCGGCCATCCGCGAAGCCTATGCAACGGGTAAGGGGGGCTTCCGCACCCGCGCTCGCTGGCATGTTGAAGACACAGGGCGCGGCACCTGGCGCATCATTGTGACCGAGACGCCTTATCAGGTACAAAAGTCCAAGATTGTGGAGCGCTTGGCAGAGCTCATTGAAAACAAAAAGGCCCCACTTTTGGGTGATGTACGCGATGAAAGTGCGGAAGACATCCGCCTCGTCCTAGAGCCCCGCGCCCGCACGGTTGAGCCGGAGCAGTTGATGGAGAGCTTGTTTAAGCTCACCGATCTTGAAAACCGCTTTTCAATGAACCTCAACGTGCTGGACGCCAAAGGCGCGCCGCGCGTGATGAGTTTGGTTGAATGTTTGAAGGCGTTTCTCGATCACAAGCGGGCTGTGATTGTCGCACGCGCCAATTGGCGGCTGCGCAAGATTGAAGCGCGTTTGGAGATTTTGGCGGGCTTGCTCGTTGCTTATCTCAATCTCGACGAAGTCATTCGCATCATCCGCTATGAGGATGAGCCCAAGCAAGTCCTTATCGCCACCTTCGATCTGACTGACGTCCAAGCCAACGCTATTCTCGACACGCGCTTGCGCAATTTGCGTAAGCTCGAAGAGATGGAAATTCGCCAAGAGAATGAAGACTTAAAGGCCGAGCGTGACGGCCTGATGGCGATGATTGCCTCTCCCGCTTTGCAGTGGGCGCAAGCGTCTGAAGAATTGCGTGAAATCCAGTCTGCGTTCTCAAAAGACACGCCACTTGGTGCCCGTCGCACGACGTTTGCTGACGCCCCGGTTGCGCTTTCTTTGAGTGCAGAAGCCTTCGTCACGCGTGAGCCGATCACGGTGGTCCTGTCGCAAAAGGGCTGGATCCGGGCGCTTAAAGGCAAGATCGATGATCTGTCGACTGTGAAGTATAAGGATGGGGACGGCTATTACCTCTCGCTCCATGCCGAGACAACGGACCGGATCGTCCTATTTGCCACCGATGGTCGCGCCTTTGCCTTGGCGGGGGACAAATTGCCCGGTGGCCGGGGCCTTGGTGAACCGGTGCGCTTGTCCATTGATTTGGGCGAAGAGCACGACATTCTCGCGATGTTCCTGCCTAAGCCTGATGGCGAGCGCTTGATTGCCGCCAGTTCTGGCTATGGCTTTGTGGTCAGCGATGAAGAATGTGCGGCGATGCGACGCTCGGGCAAGCAGGTTCTGAACTTAGATGACGGCGCCAAAACAGCGGTGGTTGCGCCCATCCAAGGCGAAATGGTGGCTGTTGTCGGCGAGAACCGGAAACTGGTGGTCTTCAAAACCGAGGAATTGCCCCGCATGGGTCGCGGTAAAGGCGTCAAGCTGCAAGCCTATAAGGATGGTGGCCTGTTGGATGCGCTGACCTTTAAGGCAGACGAAGGCCTTGCTTGGTACGACACCTCCGGCCGCCGCCGCGATGTGCCAGACTGGAAAGACTATGTCGCCAAACGCGCCGCCGCCGGCCGCATGGTACCGCGCGGCTTCTCGCGGTCGGGTAAGTTTGTGGGGTAGGGCGCGGGGAAAGCGAACGTGAAAACACTTTTCTCTTTGACCCACTTTGCCGCAGGCTGTGCCCGTCCCATAGCGCGGTATCGATTGTAGGAATGCCTGTTTGAGGCCCTCAAGAATCGCTTGAGCTGCCGCCTTCTAGGCGATAGCTAAACAAGCACGTATACGCAAAACTGCACAGGCATGTCGACCATTCCCTGTATGATTGCGCTCAACAAGAGAGGGAGTACGCAGATGACTTGGGCGACTGAACGATTGGATTTGCTCAAGGCTGGGTCAGCAGTTTTGCCCCCTGTCGTTCAAACGCTCCAACTTGGTGGTCTCGACGACTGGGGCGCTGGTTGGGTGTGCAAACGTTGGGTGCCAAATCCGGAATTACTAAACGTGGATGGGTCATTGTTCGGTGGCTATCTCACCGCGCTTGCTGACCAAGCAGCCGCATTCGCGGCGATGACGGTGGTACCAGATGACATGGTATTCCGAACCACCAGCCTTATGATGAACTTTGTTCGTGTCGGGCGCGCTGAAGTGCTTCTGATAGAGGCGAGGGTAGTCGCTCAGACGCGCCAGATTATCACATGCCGCGTAGAGCTGAAGCGCGAGAACGACGAGTTGATTGCCGAGGCCTCTTCGCAACAGCTACTTTTGCCGACCAAAGCTTAGCACTTGTGACCTCTCGTCACGAGCAGGGAGTTGCCAAGCAACAACCCAGCAAAAAGGGCGCTCGGCTACCCAAGCGCCCTTGATCAAGTTCTATGTTGAAGAGCTTAGAACGCTGCGTTCAAACGTACGGACACGGGGATCGTAATACGGTCGGACTTGTCGTTGGCCGCAGCCAACCCCAATGCGGTTAGACCGGTGTCGATCTCAGACAGTTTAGAATTGTACCGCACACCCACTTCCGCGCCGATTTCAGCAAATGGGGCGATCAGATAGGTCGCACCCACATCGCCACCGACAACATAGGTGACTTTGTCGTCATATAGGTTCCACGTCCCGATGACTGCATTGGGATTGCTTGGAACGAAGGCTGCAACCGTTGCTGAGATTGCATCAGTTTGAGTTGCGCCCGCACGCAACGCGAAATAGGGGAACAACCGGTCGCGCATGAAGGGGCTTTCAAGCCACTGCCGATAGCCCAGCTCAACACCCATTTGTTTGAAATCACTAAAAGTCGCAGTGAGCGGGATCGAACAAACCGGCGCGCCAGAGACAATTGTTTCTACGCAGCCAATATTGGTGGTCTTTCCGTCAGCTTGGCTGTAGGTGATCGCGCCAAACATTTCAGAAGTTTGGGTCAAGGCATAGCGCACTTCGATCGTCGCTTTAAGTGGGGCTTCGGAGCTGTCATTGAAATCGGTACCGCGTAGCCGCAAGATACCTGTTCCAGCCAGGCTGGAATTCAAGGCAGTCAAATTGACACTGGCGCTTGAGGTTTCGTCGATGACTTTGCCGCTGACCGGAAACTCATAACCAACCGAGCCGCCAAAAGAGAAGGGAGAATCCGCAAAGGCTGGGCTGCTGATCAGCGCTAGGGCTGGAATTAGGTAAGACACGCGCATAACAATTCACCCCGCAGAAACGATATAATTGATTTGCTTGTGGTGTGTAATGTTTAACGATTTCTGACTGAAAGGCTCAATTTGCGTTAATCCTGATCATTCGTTTGCGTGCAGATCAGTTGTTATCCAGAAGTGGGGTCAAATCGGTCCAGCCGGATGAACCCAGCGCTTCAATGGGTCTGAAATTGGTTTTATAGGCCATTTTGCGTGACCCACGGACCCAATAGCCAAGATAGACATAAGGATAATTGGCGGCTTGAGCTTGGCGTAAATGATCCAGAATCATAAAACTACCCATGCTGCGGCTTGGCTCACTGGGATCAAAGAAGGCATAAACCATTGACAGGCCATCGGCGAGGGCGTCGACCAAGGCACATCCAACCAAACGACCATCTTCGCCATCTAGGCGGTACTCGATGATATGGGTCCGGACAGAGGTTTCCTCCACCATGGCCGAATAATCAAAGACCGACATATCTGACATTCCCGCCCCAAAATGGCGATCCTTTAGATAGGTCTGAAGCAAGGCATATTGTTCATAAGTGGCATGTGCTGGTACCAGCTTTGAGACGACGTCTTGATTGCGCGCCAATACCCGCCGCCATCGCCTCGAGAAGACAAATTGCGAGGCTGGAACCCGAACCGAGACGCACGCCGCACACATGTCGCAAGCTGGCCGATAAGCAATGTTTTGCGAGCGACGGAAGCCTGCATGGGTCAGGCTGTCGTTGAGTTCAATCGCATCATGTCCATCAAGAGCGGCAAAGACTTTGCGTTCTCGCCGTCCGTCCAAATAGGGGCAAGGCTGGGCTGCAGTCAGGTAAAACCTGATATTCTTGGAAGCGGAAATCCGCCCCGCAGGTGAAGTCGGGTCTGTGCTCATGTTGGGTGAGTGTAACAACCTTCCCAGTCATTCGCCAACACCCGAATGGACGAAATTACCCTTGAATTCTGCGGAAAAAACTACAGCCCGCCATCTGCTGGCAGGGGCGGGGATGCCCGCTGCAGAACAATGGCAATCCGGCGGTTAGCCGCTTGATAAGGATCGTCTGGGAATAGGGGGTCAGAACCAGCTTTCCCGGATACTTGGGCAATGCGGTCTTCACTCAAGCCAGCTGCTGTCAACACGCGGCGCGCGGAATTCGCACGCGCAGATGACAGCTCCCAGTTGGAATTGCGCGGATCAGGATTTGGTGCTGCATCGGTATGGCCCGAGATGCTGATACGATTAGGCAATGTCTCGACGATGCGGGCCGCAGCTTGCAGGATCAGGCGCGCGCGGTCATTCGGCACCGTCGAGCCTGGCTCAAACATGGGGCGACCTTCTTGGTCGACCAATTGAATACGCAAGCCCTCTGGCGTTTGATCAACGATGATGTTGCGCGACATTTCGGCCAGTTCTGGCATGTCCTGCAAAGCTTGGCGCAAGCTCATCTCAGCTTGTTGGAATTCCGCTGCTTCTCGTCTGGCGATGGCGTCTTCGGCGGCTTTGTCTGCTGCGTCCGCAGCACCTTGCCCATTGCTATCACCCTCTTGGCTGGAGGGCTCGCTCGCAGGTGCAGCTGATTCAAAAATGGGTGTTGCCCCTTTTTGCATCGCGCCGACTTCGCCTAAGGCCGTGCCGCCCAGAATCCCGCCAGAACCCGAGGTCGAGGCAGACACACTTGCTGGTGCAAAGTAATCTGCAATTCCTCGCTTTTGCTCAGGCGAGGAGGTGTTGATCAACCACATCAACAAAAAGAAGGCCATCATCGCGGTCACAAAGTCAGCATAAGCCACTTTCCAAGCTCCACCATGGTGTCCGCCAGCTATCTTTTTGACTTTTTTAATAATTATGGGCCGATTGGATGCCATGATGTGCTTCTCACAGTGATAGTGTTGAGAAGTATGCACGATGTCGGTTAAGAGCAGGTTTGCAGGAATGAACAAATGACATTTGACTTAAAAGACTATCGCTCTGCTTTGGGCAGCTTTGCCACGGGCGTCACAATCGTGACCACCTTGGATTCAAACGGAAATGGCCATGGCTTAACGGTCAATAGCTTTACGTCCGTGTCGCTAGAGCCACCACTCGTCCTGTGGTGTCTGGGCAATAAGTCTGACTCCTATGACTTGTTCTCAAAATGTGATGCCTACGCGATCAATATTTTGGCCGACAGCCAAGGCGAGATGGCGATGCGCTTTGCCGGTAAGGGTGATCAAAAGCTGGCAGCGGGTGAGTATGCAGCCTTGGAGACCGGGTCTCCAGTTCTGTCCGGCACAATTGCTGTCTTCGACACTAAAGTCGTGCAACGCATCGAAGCGGGTGATCATTTGATCCTGATTGGGCAAACCATGGCCTATCAAAGGCATGAGGGCCAAGGCTTGGCCTATTTCCGTGGACAATTTGGTTCAACCACAGGCTTAGCAAAGTCATGAGCCAGCCGACACTGGCTTTTTTGGGTTTGGGGGTCATGGGTGGCCCCATGGCTGGTTGGTTGGTCAAGAATGGCCATCAAGTGCGCGTTTGGAATCGGACTCCGGCGAAAGCCGAAGCTTGGGCGCAGTCCAATCCCGGTGAAGTTGCCGAAACGATCGCGCAGGCGGTCGCGGGTGTGGACTTTGTGATGGCCTGTGTTGGCGATGATCCTGATGCGCGAGCAGTCGCGCTCATGGCCTTTGCCGCGATGAAGCGCGGCGCTATCTATGTCGACCACACCACAACCTCCGCTGCCCTATCGAAAGAATTGGCGTTGGCTGCTTCCAAGGCAGGGCTAGATTGGCTGGATGCTCCAGTTTCCGGTGGTCAGGCTGGCGCGATCAATGGCCGACTAACCGCGATGTGCGGTGCCAGCGAAGCGGTTTTTGAGCGCGCGAAGCCGGTGTTGTCTGCCTATTGCGGGAATATTGTCCGGATTGGCGAGGCGGGCGCAGGCCAACTTGCCAAAATGGTCAATCAAATCGCGATCGCAGGCGTCGTCCAAGGCCTTGCTGAGGCCGTTTCTTTTGCCAAAGCACAAGAGCTCGACACAGACGCCGTCCTTGCCGCCATTTCTAAAGGGGCCGCAGGCTCATGGCAGATGGAAAACCGCTGGGCGACTATGGTAGAAGATCGCTACGATTTTGGCTTTGCGGTCGATTGGATGCGCAAGGATTTGCGGATTGTATTAGAAGCTGCCCAATCTAAAGGGCTTGATCTTGCCTTGACCCAAATGGTCGATGGCTATTATGCCGAAATCCAAGCCGATGGGGGTGGCCGTCTTGATACTTCCAGCTTGGCTAAACGTTTCACTTCTTTGAGAAAGCCTGATTGATGTTTTCCCTTTTGATAATGGCAGCCGTTGCTGAGACCCCAACCCCTTTTAAGCCTTCCGTTTTATGTGATGGCATTGCCAAAATCGAACAGGCAACTTTGGATCGACCGCTGGCTTTTAAGTCCTTGGTGGCAACTGAGACCCGCCCGACACGCGTGCGCAACAGCCAAGGGGTTGCCACCGTCGAAAACCGGCCTGTGACGGTGGTGAAGCCGCTTGAAGGTCTAACCGATTGCCGGTTTGTCTATAACGCCTCGATCTCCTTGGCATGCTATGGCGCGCCAGTGGTCGATGATGCCGATGAAGCGGCGGTTGCGCAGGGCTTGGCGGACTTTTCTGATGAAGTCGCAAAATGCTTGAAAAATGAGAAGCTAACGCGGCGTAGCGATGATTTTGGTTCAACTGGCTCGGTCGCTTTTTCGGGCGGCGCCAAAGAGCCGTTTTATCAGATTTCAATGGTGCCTTTGCCCGACGTCTCAAATAAGCGCCGGCCAGAGCTTTTGGTTTTGGGCCCTGCAGAGGCTCCGCCAGCACCTGTCGCAAAGGCAAAGCCTTCTACATCCAAAAAAGCTCCACCCAAAGCAAAACGGCGCTAAGGCTTAGGCCTTGTGTAGTCGCTTGGCTGCTTCCATCGCCCAATAGGTGATGATGCCGTCTGCGCCAGCCCGCTTGAAGCAGGACAAGGCCTCCATCCGCACGCGTTCACCGTCTAGCCAGCCGTTTGCGATGGCTGCTTCCATCATCGCATATTCGCCTGAAACTTGGAACGCATAGGTTGGCACGCCAAAGGCTTCTTTGACGCGGCGTACAATGTCCAAATAGGGCATGCCCGGCTTGACCATAACCATGTCGGCGCCGTCGGCGATATCTAGGGCCACTTCCCGCAAGGCTTCATCGCTGTTGCCGGGGTCCATTTGATACGTTTTTTTATCGCCCTTTAGCGCGCCTTTAGAGCCGATGGCATCCCGGTACGGACCGTAAAAGGCCGATGCATATTTTGCGGCATAGGACATGATGGCGACATCGTGAAAGCCCGAAGCATCAAGGCCGGCCCGAATGGCCCCAATCCGCCCATCTGTCATGTCAGACGGGGCGACAACATCGGCACCCGATTGCGCTTCAAGCACGGCCTGTCTAACCAAAGCTTCGATCGTTGCATCGTTCAACATAGTGCCAGCGTCATCGATCAAGCCGTCATGGCCATGATCTGTAAACGGGTCGAGGGCCACATCTGTCATCAGTCCAACATTGGGGGCTGCTGCTTTCATCGAGGCAACCACTTCAGGCACCAAACCCTTAGGATTAAAGGCTTCGGTTCCTTCGCCATTTTTCAGCGCTGGATCAATGAAAGGAAAGACTGCAATCATCGGTATCCCAAGGCTCTCAGCCTCTTGCGCCACCGCAACCGCCTCCGTGCGGCTATAGCGGAAGGTGCCGGGCATAGAAGCCACCGGAATGCGACTCTCAGTGCCGTCGTGAACTACCATCGCCAAGATTAAGTCATTGACACTTAATTGGGTTTCGCGGGTCAGCCTACGCCGCCAATCGGTCAATCGATTGCGGCGCATACGGGTGGCAGGGAAGGCGGCGGGGGGTAGATGTGTCGTCATGGAAGTATGTGTAGCGCCATAATTGCGAAACGGCTACGCTGCCCAACATCACAGGATTCATGCGCCATGGCCTACGACACGACTGAAGACCAAAACCTTATTATTTCAACGGCTCGCCGCTTTGCAAAGGAGTCGCTCGCCCCCCATGCAATGGCGTGGGAAGAGGCGGGAACCTTGGACCGCGACACCTTGCGGGCTTTGGCGGAACTGGGATTTGCTGGGATCTATGTGCGCGATGATATGGGCGGCTCTGGCCTCACCCGCTTGGATGCGGCGATTATATTTGAGGAATTATCTCGCGGCGATGTCTCTCACGCTGCATTTCTATCCATCCACAATATGGCGAGCTGGATGATTGATACATTTGGCTCCGAAGAACAGCGGCAGAGATTTCTTCCGGCTTTAACCAGCATGGAGATGATTGCCAGCTATTGTTTGACAGAGCCCGGCGCCGGGTCGGACGCGGCTTCCTTGTCGACCACCGCCCGTCGCGACGGCGATGACTATGTGGTCAATGGCACCAAGGCGTTCATTTCCGGGGCTGGCTTCTCTGACCTCTATGTCGTGATGGTTCGTACGGGCGAAGCAGGGCCGCGTGGAATCTCGACGCTCTTGATACCAAAGGATGCGCCGGGTTTGTCATTTGGCAAAAATGAAAAGAAGATGGGCTGGCAAGCCCAGCCAACTGCACAAGTCATTTTCGAGGATTGCCGTGTGCCCGTTGCCAATCGTCTGGGCGAGGAAGGCCAAGGCTTTACCTTTGCCATGAAGGGCTTGGACGGGGGACGTCTCAACATCGCCGCTTGTTCATTGGGCGGCGCAACCGATGCGATTGAGCGGGCCTTTGCTTATTCGCGCGACCGCAAACAATTTGGCCAAGCCCTGTGGAACTTTCAAACCACGCAATTCAAGCTGGCCGATATGGCAACCGAGCTAGAGGCTGCGCGTGTCTTCCTGCGCCATGCAGCTGCGGCCTTGGATGCCAAAAGCCCCGAAGCGACAAAATTATGCGCGATGGCGAAACGGTTTGTCACAGATATAGGCTTTCATGTCGCAAATCAGGCGCTGCAGATCCATGGCGGTTACGGCTATCTCAAAGACTATGAGGTGGAACGCATTGTTCGGGATCTGCGGGTGCATCAAATCCTTGAAGGCACCAATGAGGTCATGCGCGTGATTATCGCAAGGGAATTAGATCGTGGTTTCTAACTTTTATCTAGGTCGTCGCAATCTGTTAGTCGGGATAGGCTCTGCTCTTGGGGCGGGGCTGGTTTCGGCCTGCGCCACTGGCCAAACAGGCCCTGTCGATACCCGCCAAGCAAAAGGAGGTTCCGCCTTGACCAAGCCAATTATCATCGCCCACCGCGGCGCGTCGGGCTTACGGCCGGAGCATACGTTGGCCGCCTATCAACTCGCGATTGACCAAGGTGCCGACTTTATCGAGCCTGATTTGGTTTTGACCAAAGACGGTCACCTGATCTGTCGGCATGAAAATGAGATTAGCGGCACAACGGATGTGGCTCTAAAGCCAGAGTTTGCCGATCGAAAGAAAGTGCACATCATAGATGGCGAGCGTTATGAAGGGTGGTTCACCGAAGATTTCACTTTGGCAGAGATCAAGACACTTCGTTGTAAAGAGCGGCTTCCGCAATTGCGACCCGGCAACATGGCTTATGACGGGCAATTCGAAGTCCCGACCTTTGAGGAGGTCCTTGAGCTTGCCAAACAGCAAAGCGCCAAAACTGGTCGCACCATTGGCGTCTATCCTGAAACCAAGCATCCCACTTGGTTTGAGGGACTGAACCTGTCGTTTGACGCGCCCTTGGTGACACTTATCCAACGATACGCTCTGGATGCCGCTGACGCCCCGATTTTCATTCAGAGCTTTGAGGTCACCAATCTGAAGCGCCTGCGCACCAAGACTAAGGCACCTTTGGTCCAATTGATGGCCAAGGATGGTGGTCCATTTGACCTCGGTAAGGCAGGTGTCACTTATGCCAGTATGGCGACAGCGGCGGGCCTAAAAGAAATCGCCACCTATGCCAACGGTGTGGGGCCAGAGAAAGTCTTGGTCTTGCCCCGCGACGCCGCCAATCGGAATCTTGTCCCAACGAGCTTTGTTGCCGATGCCCATACTGCGGGCTTGGTGGTTCACCCGTGGACATTTCGGGCCGAGAATTACTTTTTGCCGGAAGATTATCGCAAGGGTCAAAGCTCTGACCCAACGTATCTGGCCCAACACGGCGATCTGATTGCTGAAGTTCAAGCCTTCATGGCGGCTGGTGTAGATGGGGTCTTTTCGGACTTTCCAGATATTGCAGTTCAAGCACGGGCGTCGCGATGAGTTTAGCCGTTTCCCAGCCTGTCCTTGTGTCAACCCAAGGCCACTTAGGCGTTTTGACCCTGAACCGACCCGATGCGCTGCACGCGCTGGATGGGCAGATGGTCAAGATAATGACCGAAGCCTTATTAGGTTGGCGAGCTGATCCTGCCATCTCGGGCGTTATGGTCGATCATGCGGGGCCGCGCGGCTTCTGCGCTGGCGGCGACATCCGCATGTTGGCCGAAAGCGGGGCAAAGGATGGGCAGGAAGCGCGTGCGTTCTTCTATGATGAGTATCGGCTGAACCATCTGATCGCCAATTATCCAAAGCCTTATGTCGCGATCCTCGATGGCGTCACCATGGGCGGTGGGGTTGGCATCTCTATGCATGGGCCGTTTCGCGTCGGAACCGAGCGTACGCTGTTTGCTATGCCGGAGACCGGGATTGGCTTGTTTCCCGATGTCGGAGGCGGTTGGTTCTTGCCCCGACTGGCAGGCGAGATCGGCATGTGGTTAGCCCTTACCGGGACGCGTCTCAAAGCCGCCGATTGCGTGGTCACTGGCATCTTGACGCATTACATTCCTAGTGAACTTCTCGATGCGCTGAAAGCTCAGGTTGCGGGCGCTATGTCGACACATACGCCATTGGCAGCTCTAAAGTCAGGTCTGGCGGCGTTGGAAGAAGAGGCGGGTAGACCCCAGCATCTGACCCCTGAGACAATTGCTATCATCAATCGTTGTTTTTCGGGCGAAAGCGTTGAAGCGATCGTGGATGCGCTCGTTCAGGACGAAAGCGCTTGGGCTCAGGAACAAGTCAAAATTTTAGGACAGAAGTCTCCCCAGACCTTGAAAGTAGCTTTTCGACAGTTGCGCAAAGGTCGCGCTGCCACAGATTTTGCGACCCATATGGCGATGGAATACCGCATTGGCGCGCGCGTTGTCCGGCGTCATGACTTCCTCGAAGGGGTTCGCGCGGTCATAATCGACAAGGATCAAGCGCCAAAATGGCAACCTGCCACCCTCGAAGCGGTTGATGACGCCTTGCTTGATTCAATTTTTGCACCCTTGGAGGTGGGGGAAGGTACGGAATGGGAGCCAATCACATGGTAGATATCGCCTTTATCGGCTTGGGTGCCATGGGCTCGGGCATGGCAGCAAATCTGGTGAAGGCTGGCCATCGGGTGTTTGCATATGACCTTACGCCTGCCGCGCTTGAAGCAGCCGTTGCTGCTGGCTGTGAAGCGTCACCATCTGTGGCACAAGCCGTTGCGCA
>JBEIEG010000042.1:0-12978 GCA_040383035.1 Hyphomonadaceae bacterium
ACCCTCAATTCCGTCAAATGCCGATTGGAGTGGCGACCAGAACCCATCGGTGAATCAAGGTCTTGTTCGATAACTCGGCCACGATCAACCACGCGCGCCAAGCGCGATGTCAGAACGTTTAACAAGGTGCCAATGCCTGCGATCAGGAAGACCGGCGCAATGGATAGTTGAATGATCTGAACTATGTCGTGGGATGAAGCGATTGGCATGCGGCTAGTTTAGGCCTCAATCACCAAAAGTCGATGGTACTCAGTTTTATCACACAGCAATTGGCCTTTGCAGCGCCATCTTCCTCGACTAGCTAAAGGTCATCATGACACAAGAGACTGAGTCCCCTACCAGCGAGCCTGAGTTTACGATCAAGATCGTGAATTCAATCGCAGACGTGGCGCGCGAGACTTGGGATGGTTTAGCCAATCCAGCGGGGGTTCCGTTTGACCCCTTCCTGTCTTGGGACTTTCTGCAAGCGTTGGAAGAAAGCGGCTGTGCCACGAGCTTTACGGGCTGGGGCGGACGGCATTTATTGTGTTTAGATGGCGCGCAGCAAGCAGTTGGCCTAGTACCGCTGTGGCTTAAATCGCATTCGCAGGGCGAATATATTTTCGACCATAATTTTGCCGACGCGTGGCAGCGCGCCGGCGGGCGCTGGTACCCCAAACTGACCAGTGCCGTGCCCTTTACCCCCGTGCCCGGCCGCAGGCTTCTGGTGAAGCCTGACGAAGATGCAGACCTGATCCGTGTCGCCCTAATCTCTGCGCTTGAGCAAATTGGTGCCCAAAGTGGGCTTGCGACCGTGCAAGTGAATTTTGCTAAGGATGAAGACCTAGCCGCTTTGGACTCTTGCAAGTGGCTGTTGCGCGAAGATCGCCAGTTTCACTTCTTCAATCCGGGCTATCAAAGCTTTGATGATTTTCTCGCTGAGCTCTCCTCAGACAAGCGCAAGAATTTGCGGAAAGAACGCGCCAAAGCCAAAGAAGGTATTGAGATTGTACGCCTTACTGGTTCAGAAATCTTGGAAGTGCATTGGGACCACTTCTTTGAATGTTATCAGGATACCGGCGCGCGTAAATGGGGTACACCCTATCTGAACCGCCGTTTCTTCTCGCTCCTCGGCGAACGCATGGCGGATCGGCTGGTGCTGATACTGGCCAAGGACGGTGACCGCTTTATCGCCTCAGCCCTCAACTTCTTGGGCTCGGATACGATTTTTGGCCGCTGGTGGGGACGGTTAGAGGACCGCCCCTTTCTCCATTTTGAGCTATGCTATTACCAAGCGATTGATGAGGCCATCGAACGCGGCCTTGCTCGGGTTGAGGCAGGCGCACAAGGTGGCCATAAACTGGCGCGCGGCTATGTCCCTGTCTCGACCTGGCAAGCAAGCTGGATCGCCGATCGTGGCCTGCGCTCAGCCATTGCCGACTATCTGAAGCACGAACGTGCCGCGATTGCCGATGATACCCATTGGCTTAAAGAAAGAACCCCATTCCGACACGTCGTTCAACAGGTGGTTAGACCCTAGGTTTTATTTTCGTTTTGCTTTCCAAACTATCGACGCATGTTAGCTTTGCTTACTTGAGAAAAATAATGACAAAGATCGTGAGCAAAAATGGGAGAATGTCACCAAGCTTTCGAAACGGCGCTCGCTGGCGATGAGCTGGCGCAGCAGACGTTTAGCTGGCTTGCCCCCAGCCACCGCCATGACTTTGTTAGCTGGATTGAGGCCGCCGCGGCAGAGCGCGATCGGCTTAGTCGTATTCAAGCCGCGGTCGATATCTTGGCAGGGCGTGAAGTCGTTCGCCGAAACTAAAGTTTGAAGGGCCCAATCGCGTTGGATCCATTTCGGATTTGATGGGAATCACGCGAAGGAGTTAGGGAAAGGCCATTCCCATGCATCTGTCGACACCCTATGATTCCCAGAACATCTTTGCGAAGATTTTGCGCGGCGAAATGCCTTGCTTGAAAGTCTATGAGGATGAGGTTTGTCTGGCCTTTTTAGACATTTTCCCCCAAGGCCCTGGCCACACTTTGGTGATCCCCAAAGTTGCGGCAACCAATCTATTGACCCTGCCAACTGAGGCACTTGGGCCCTATATGGCGAGCGTCCAGAAAGTCGCACGGGCAGTGCAAAGAGCCTTTCAAGCGGAGGGTCTGACCGTGCTTCAGTTTAATGGGGCCGCAGGTGGGCAAACTGTCTTTCACCTACATTTCCACCTGATCCCAAGGCAAGAAGGGGTCGGCCTTATCGGGCATGGGCAGGCTGGCAAAGCGTCTGAAGAAGACCTTATCTCGCATCAAGCAGCCATCCTCGCGGCCTTTTAGGCCCCCTGCCAGATGGCCTACCGCACCATTGACGCTGATCTGGTCTTACAGACGCTTGAACGATTACGGCTACGCATTAAAGAGCGCTTTCCCAATGCAGGCCTCGGAAACGTGTGCGCAGAGCTGGCGGTTTTGGCGACCGATACCAAGTCACACGTAACAAAACTCTCCAAGCCAATGATCTGGATCCGGGTCGGCGTTGGTTTGGTTTTGGCCGCAGGTGCGGGTTTTGCTGGTTACGGTATCCACACCATCGGCTATCAGTCCGGCGCGACCGAGATGCTGTCGCTCGTTTCAGCGCTTGAATCAGCGGTAAACCTTCTCTTGGTGGTTGGTGCGGGGGTCTTCTCGCTAACCAGCCTTGAAGCGCGGCTGAAGCGCCACACAGCCATGGGCGCGCTGCATGAGTTGCGCTCCATCATCCATGTCATCGACTTGCACCAATTGACCAAAGACCCCGTCATGTTTGGAGCCCAGCTCACCAAAGCAAGCCCCGACCGCAAGCTCTCCCCGTTCGAATTGGTGCGTTATCTCAATTATTGCTCCGAGATGTTATCGCTTTCTGGGAAGCTCGCAGCCCTCTATGCGCAGGACTTCAATGATCCCGATGTGATCGAGGCGGCTTCAGACATCGAGCAATTGGCAACCAATCTATCGCAAAAAGTCTGGCAAAAAATCACGATTGTCCAAACGAGTGGTAAAGCCATGTCGCCCCTAGAGAACTTGATTTGAACCTCATTCTGCCAATGACCGAGCGCATTTAGGCAATTGTAACGACACCCGTGCCATAAAGCACCTGTCGCAGGAGTATTCATTATGGCGAGTTGGGTAAGTCGTGCATTGGCCGACATTGAAACACAGACAGACAATGCGTCTGGCGTAGCAGCGCTACGGGCTGCCATGATGAAGGACGGTGTGATCCAGCAGGCCGAAGCGCAGACCTTAATCGCCATTCACCGATCTGGCCGGCGTCCCTCCGGCGAGGCAGGTTGGGCAGACCTCTTTGTCGAAGCGATGACCGACTATTACGCATTGACGCGTGAGGTACCGCATTACCGCGAAGAAGAGCTCAATCCAAATTGGTGTCGCGCGATAAAGCGCGCACTTGACGCACTGGCATTTGATGCGCTGCCTGATTTTCCTGCAGAGCCGACCTATAACCAACGCCTTGCCGCCTTAGGTGTGACAGAGGCTGATGCCCAGGTGCTGATTGATGCCTTTGCGGCCGATGGCATCGTGTTGGACGTCACTGAAATGCGCGTCCTATCGGCCCTGTTTGCCCGCGCCCTTGTCTATCCAGCAAACTTGCGCAATTTCGCTTGGCAGGCAGTGCAGGCCAGCGCTTTGGCCGATAGCACCATCCATGCCCATGAGGTTAATCTCATCCGGGCAATGGTGATGGGCCCAGCCAGCTTATCTGGCATCGCGGTGGACCGGGTTGAGGCAGACATGTTGTGCGCGCTCGACCAAGCCGTTGCCGACAGCCAAAAGGACCCGAGCTGGGCAACTTTATTTGCGCAGGGTATTGGGAACCATCTCTTGTTCGCAGGCGGCACCCCTGGTCGTGTAGACGGACAAGAGCGCATTTGGCTGAATGAGACGCTACGCCAAGGACCTACGGCCGCAACAAAAGCATTGGAAGCCTTCCTTGCGGCCGAAGTCGGATCACACGCTTAAAGCCAGCGCCTTAGTTGCCTGAATCGGCATCCTCAGCTTCTGGCTGAGCTGCACCCTTTTTGCCGGGCTTTGGTAGTGCCGGTTCGAAGAAGAAGGTGAGTTGTTCTGCCTGCTCGCTATCGACGTCGACGCGGACAAGACCACCCTTCTTCAACTTGCCAAACAGCAATTCGTCCGCCAGCGGCTTCTTGATATGCTCTTGGATCAGGCGGCCAAGCGGACGCGCGCCCATGGCTGGATCATAGCCGCGAACGGCCAGCCAGCTGCGGGCTGCATCGGTCAATTCAATCTCAACCTGACGATCTGCCAATTGTGCTTCCAATTGTAGGACGAACTTATCGACCACATTGGCAACAATCTCTGGCGTCAACGCCTTGAAGTGAATGACCGCATCGAGCCGGTTACGGAATTCAGGGGTGAACAAGCGCTTGATCGCTTCGCTCTCTTCATCATCCTTTTTGCCGCGACCAAACCCAATGCCGTCCTTTGCGGCATCGGAAGCCCCCGCATTGGTCGTCATAATCACAACCACATTTCGGAAGTCGACCTTCTTGCCATTGGCGTCAGTCAGCGAGCCGTGATCCATGACTTGCAACAAGATGTTGTAGAGGTCTGGGTGGGCCTTTTCGATTTCATCCAACAACAAGACGCAATGGGGGTGCTGGTCGATGCCGTCGGTCAAAAGACCGCCTTGGTCAAAGCCAACATAGCCTGGAGGTGCGCCAATCAAACGGCTGACAGAGTGACGTTCCATATATTCGGACATATCAAACCGCAGCATTTCGACGCCCATCGTGTTGGCCAATTGCTTAGCCGCCTCTGTCTTACCAACCCCGGTAGGACCCGAGAATAGATAAGAGCCGATGGGCTTGTTGGGATCACGCAGACCTGCACGGGCTAGTTTGATTGACGCAGCCAAAGCCGTCAAAGCCGCATCTTGACCAAACACCACCCGACGCAAATCGGTTTCTAAGGTGCGAAGTGCTTCTGTGTCAGACTTGGTGACAGACTTGGATGGAATGCGGGCAATCTTGGCAACAACCGCCTCGATCTCCTTGACGCCAATCGTCTTTTTCCGCTTGCTTTCGGGCAGCAACATTTGGCTTGCGCCGGTTTCGTCGATCACATCGATCGCTTTGTCGGGCAATTTGCGGTCGCCAATATATTTGGCCGACAATTCCACCGCAGCCTTAATGGCTTCGGCGGTATAGCGCACTTTGTGATGTTCTTCGTAGGCTGACTTGAGACCCAAAAGGATTTTCACGGTATCGGGGATTGAAGGCTCAACCACGTCAATCTTTTGGAAGCGACGCACCAAAGCACGATCCTTCTCAAAATGCTGACGATATTCCTTATAGGTCGTCGAACCCATACAACGCATGGTCCCAGACTGAAGCGCGGGCTTAAGAAGGTTTGAAGCATCCATCGCCCCACCACTGGTGGCACCGGCCCCGATGACGGTGTGAATTTCGTCGATGAAGAGGATGGCGTTGGGATGGGCTTCCAATTCCTTCACCACTTGCTTCAAGCGCTCTTCAAAATCACCGCGATAGCGTGTGCCAGCTAAGAGCGCGCCCATGTCGAGCGAGAAGATTGTGGATTCTAAAAGAATATCTGGCACATCGCCTTCAACGATGCGACGGGCCAAGCCTTCAGCAATCGCGGTTTTGCCCACGCCGGGATCACCAACCAATAGCGGATTGTTCTTCTGGCGACGACACAGGATTTGAATGGCGCGCTCAACTTCGTCCACACGACCAATCAAAGGATCAACCCGACCTTTGCGCGACTTTTCATTCAGATCGACGCAGTAGGTTGCTAAGGCTTCACCGGTGCTGGGCTTTTCCTTCGTGGTCGCAGTCTCTTCTTGGCGTTCTTCAGAAGCCCCTTTGACGCGCTTCTGCTCCGTCATGCCGGGGCGCTTGGCCACGCCATGGGAGATGAAGTTCACCGCATCATAGCGGGTCATGTCCTGCTCTTGCAGGAAGTAAGCCGCATGGCTCTCCCGCTCGGAGAACAAGGCAACCAACACATTGGCCCCGGTTACTTCCGTACGACCTGAGCTTTCGACATGGATGACTGCGCGCTGGATAACGCGTTGGAAGCCAGCCGTCGGCCGTGCTTCGCTCTCACCCGAGACGATCAGATTCTTAAGTTCGCCATCGATGTAGCCGTTCAAATCTATCTTGAGCCGATCTAGATCGACATTACAGGCTTTTAGCACGTGGGCTGCGTCTTCATCCTCAATCAGGGCGACGAGCAAATGTTCGAGGGTTGCATATTCATGCTTATGCTCATTAGCGAAAGCGATAGCACGGTGGAGCGATTGTTCTAGGCCGCGGGAGAATGAGGGCACGTTCTACTCCTTTTCCATGGTACATTGCAGGGGATGTTGATTGCGTCGCGCCAAATCTAGGACTTGGGCCACCTTGGTCTCAGCAACTTCGTAGGAATAGATGCCGCAAACACCGACCCCCGATTGATGTACATGCAACATAATACGTGTCGCACTCTCACGGGTTTTGTTGAAGAAGCGCTCTAAAACATA
Source organism: Hyphomonadaceae bacterium (assembly GCA_040383035.1). Lineage (GTDB taxonomy): Bacteria > Pseudomonadota > Alphaproteobacteria > Caulobacterales > Aquidulcibacteraceae > Aquidulcibacter. The sequence goes on from JBEIEG010000042.1 coordinate 6,545, forward strand.
AACCACAAACTCCATAGGCGTGTAGTCATCATTCAAAACCAACACTCGATAGAGGGAAGGCTTTTTTGTCTTTGGTTTTGCACGCGCAACAACGGCCGTACTCCGGCCGCCACCTGGGATGTCCCCATCGGTGCCGAAACCGTCATCGTCCATATCGTCACTGCGTTCGTCGCTCATCTGATCTACCATCTCATGACGTCTGCGCTTGCAGACACTATGCTTGGGCTTCTTTGCGAAACTCAATCACTCTTTATAGATAAGTGCTTCGCGACGTTCTGGAAGCCTAAAACATGTGCAAGGGCTGGATAAGATCACAGCAGCCCTCGGCTCGCGGTCATTAAGGCACAAAAAAGGGCCCAAGACATGCTCGGACCCCTTTAATTCTGGAGGCTATCCGCTTAGCGGGCAGATTGAATCGAAGACCAAGCGGCGCTGGTACGCTCGCTGATTGGCTTGACCGATTCTTTCATGGCACCCAGCATCACGTCAGAGATTTTTGTGAATTCTGCGAAATAGGTGCTCATCGCAGACTTGGCATAGTCGGCTTGAATTTCGACAGCTTCTTGCAAGGATTTCACGCCACCCAACGACTTGGCTGCTTCGGTCGCGAGCGCGGCAGACGACTGGATGTAGGCCACGGAGATTTCAGAAGCTTGCTTCATGCCTTCAGCGGCAATCTTTGCCGAAGCTGTCATGGCTTCCATATTTGCCTTGGCGTGCACTGCGGCATCGCCAAAGCTGGCTTGCAGCTTTTCGTAACCTGCTTGGAAAGCTTCGGCGGTTGGGGTGATCACGGATTCGATCTTGTCGGACATGGTCAGTCTCTCCTCTTGGATGGGTTCGGGGATGCTTACAGTTTCTGAAATTGCAGATGGGGAGGTTTCAGCCACCGCTTGTTTGGACACGCTAGGCCTCGCAGCACGTTTCTTTGTGGTCGTCATCGTGACTCTCCGCGATAAGAATGACAGTGTGGATTAGGTCAGACATTCAGCCCCTCACCGTTCTATCTCGCACTTGCAGCATGCACCTTCGCATTTGCAGCGTCAAGCTTTTATTGAGCAGATTTCATCGCTTTTGCGCAAAATTTTGGCGATTAACGTCGTCAAACGAGACTTAGCGCCCGAGCCCATTGTCACAGGGAACAATGCAATCTTTACTAACCGTGGGGACGTGCAAATAGCCTCAAACGCCAAGATGACACGTTCGTGTGGGAGAGCTTAATTGACACAGATCAAAAGAATGCTCAAAAAAGCGGCGGCTTTCAATGTGCCCGCCCCAAACGTGGTCCAGCCTTGCGTTGGTCTGCTGCGTTAAGCCTAAGTAAACCATAAGGTTCTTAGGCTGACCTCAAGTGCTCGGAGACTAACATGGCAAGTCACGTTTTTTCGCTCAAGCTCCTCGCTGCATCCGCAATGGTGGCAGTGGTGTCCTTGGCATCAACGTCAGCTTCAGCCCAAACGAACCAACGATTTGCGCAGATTGTAGTGGACGCCGACACTCATGAAGTGATCTTTGAAGAGAACGCACAAGCCCTGCGCCGTCCTGCCTCGATCACCAAAGTCATGACGCTTTATCTTTTGTTTGATGCGTTACAATCGGGCAAACTCTCTTGGAATGACCAGATCGTCTTCTCCCGTTACGCGAGTGGCCAAGCGCCAACCAAATTGGGGATTGCGGCTGGCAATTCGATTTCCGTTCAGACCGCTGTTGAAGCTTTGGTCGTTCGTTCGGCAAACGATGTTGCTGCAGCTGTTGCCGAAACCTTGGGCGGATCAGAGGCGAATTTTGCTTTGATGATGACCGCAAAGGCGCGCGACCTGGGCATGGTCAGCACAACATTCACCAACGCCTCTGGCCTCCCTAGTGATCGCCAATTGACGACTGCAGAAGATCTTGCCCGTCTAGCTATCGCCATTCGCCGCGACTTTCCCGATCAATACCATTGGTTTTCGACCCCCCAAATGGTTTTCAATGGCAAAGTCACCAAGAACCACAATCATTTGATGGCTCGTATGGAGGGCATGGATGGTCTGAAGACGGGCTTCACCCGTAGCTCTGGCTTTAACCTAGCCGCGACGACTGAGCGCAACGGGCGGCGGATCGTGACTATTGTGTTGGGCGGTCGCACGCGCTTCTCGCGGGATGACTTTGTCGAATTGTTGACGGAGTCTGCCTTCAAAGAATTAGGGACGGGCGTAAATCTGGTTGCCGACCAAGCCACACCCTATCAATTTAGCTTTCAAGACCCACGCGACGGTGCCGATGCAGAGGCGCTGGTGATGTCCATCGCCGGCAAGCCCATGCAGCCTAAGAGGGCAACAAATCTGGCCCTCGTGCGGACCGAACGGACCCGTGGGTTCGACCAAGGCAGGCCCTCTGCTTTGATGGCTGATGCGACAGCACAGCTCAATCAATCTTCCCGTCTCGCCACTGGCGGCGTTCAAACTGCTTCACTTGACCAACCACATAGCGACGATGAAGATCAGGCAGAAGCCGTGAGCCAACAGCCGGCCACGTCTACCAAAACACCAAATCTGCCGCGCGTCGCCACGCACTATATTGCATCATCTGTGGTGCAGGCCGCCGCACTTCGTCCGGCTATGGATACTACAGCGCCATCAGAAGCAGGCACACAAGATGCTAAGGCCGTTGAAGTGGCCGCAGTGGCTGAGGATCAGATCCGTCTGCAAGAAGCGCGTGCTCAAGCAGTCCGGCTGGCCAATGAAAAGCGCGCCGCCGATCGTATCGCAGCCGATGCCCGCGCGAAGGCTACAGCTGAGCGTGAGGAGCGCACACGTCAACAAGCCGCGCGCGCTTTAGCCGCTAAGAAGGAAAATGACCGGCAATTGATCGCCGGACGTGCCCGTGGTGATGCGATTGTGCAAGTCGGGGCGTTCCGGAGCCAAAGCGATGCAAAAGCGGCACTGGCCCAATTCTCCCGCCACTTCCCGTCCTTCGCCAGCCGCGAAGTCAGCAGCGTCAAGCGCTCAGACGGCGTCTGGTATCGCGCCCGCTTCTCTGGGCTCGGGTCCAGCGTGGCGCGCGAAGCCTGCCGCATCGTGTCAGGTCGTGGTGGTAGCTGCCAGATTATTGCGGACTGAAACGTCGCGAATTAGCGGCTAACGCGCCCTACTCCCACTCAATCGTACCCGGTGGCTTAGACGTCACGTCGTAGACCACGCGGTTGATGCCTTTGACTTCATTGACAATGCGGGTCGCGACCCGGCCCAAGAATGCCATGTCAAACGGGAAGAAGTCTGCCGTCATGCCGTCGGTTGAAGTGACTGCGCGCAAAGCGCAGACGTGGTCATAGGTGCGATGGTCGCCCATGACGCCCACGGTTTTGACAGGCAAAAGCACGGCGAATGCCTGCCAGATGGTGTCATAGAGGCCATTATTACGTAATTCTTCCAGATAGATGGCATCGGCCTTGCGCAAGATATCCGCCTTTTCTTGCGTGATCTCGCCTGGGATACGGATGGCGAGGCCCGGCCCCGGGAATGGATGGCGGCCAACAAAGGCTTCGTTCAGACCAAGTTCGCGGCCCAAAGCGCGCACTTCGTCCTTGAACAATTCGCGCAGGGGCTCAACCAGTTTTAAATTCATCCGCTCGGGCAGTCCGCCGACATTGTGATGGCTCTTGATCGTGACAGATGGGCCGCCATCGAACGAGACGCTCTCGATCACGTCTGGATAAAGCGTGCCTTGCGCCAAGAAGCCTGCGCCGCCAATCATGCGCGCCTTTTCCTCAAAGACGTCGATGAAGAGCTTGCCAATGGTTTTGCGCTTGGTTTCAGGATCGCCAACCCCTGCGAGTGCACCTAAGAACCGTGCGCTTTCGTCAGCATGGATGAGCGGAATATTGTAATGGTCGCGGAAGAGCGAAACGACTTGGTCGCTTTCCCCTGCCCGCATGAGCCCATGATCGACATAGACGCAGGTCAATTGATCGCCAATCGCCTCATGGATCAGCACAGCGGCGACAGAGCTATCAACCCCACCCGATAGGCCGCAAATGACTTTGCTGGTGCCCACTTGCGCCCGGATGCGCGCAATGGCCTCTTCGCGGAAAGCTGCCATGGTCCAATCGCCACGCAGGCCTGCGATCTTGCGGACGAAATTATGGATCAGCTTAGCTCCATCTGGCGTATGCACCACTTCAGGGTGGAACATCACGGTGTAGAAGCGGCGCGCTTCATCGGTGGCCACCGCAAAGGGCGCGTTTTCACTGGTTGCCTTGACGCTGAAGCCGTCTGGCAATTGCGTGACCCGGTCTCCATGGCTCATCCAAACCGGATAGCGGCCACCGATTTCCCAGACGCCATCGAACAAAGCGCTTGGGGCCAAAATCTCTAAATCAGCGCGACCAAACTCGGCCGCATGGCCGCTTTCAACCACCCCGCCTAATTGGGTCGCCAAGGTCTGCTGACCATAGCAAATTGCTAGAATGGGCACGCCCAGTTCAAACACCGCTTGCGGCGCACGCGGCGAGCCCGCATCACACACGCTAGCTGGCCCGCCGGATAAGATGATTGCTTTGGGATCAAACCCTGCATCCAGCACGGCTTGGGCGCGATTATAGGGATGGACTTCGCAATAGACGCCCGCCTCTCGCACGCGCCGTGCGATGAGTTGGGTTACCTGAGAGCCGAAATCGATGATGAGGATGTGTTCGTGGGTCGCTTGCGTCATCGAGGCGGTTTAGCGGGATGCGGGCGCAGGGGAAAGTCCCCCCACGCCCGCGCCAACAGTGCTTAAGGCTTGCCCCCTTGCATGGCCGCGCCGCGGATCGGATCAAACCGGGCGGCCTGAGCATCGACATCGATATTGGCCCCGTGGGCGATCTTCCAACCCTCTGCCAGTTTGACATAAACCAAGCTCATGCGGCTCTCATGTGGCGGAGCAATATCCCCGCTCGGGGTCTTGAAGGCGTCCATGTGCCAATGCACGACTGCGACTACAACGGTGGGAGCAATCTGAGTAAGCGATTCCACCGCTAGCAGCTTTTGCTGGACACCTTTGAACATCAGATCGAAATAGACCCGGTGGGCCCGGTCCACGTCTTCAAAGCCTTGCCAATGCATAGCTTTTACATTCACCCAATGCACATTGGGCGCATAGAGCCTGCCCATGCCGTCCAGGTCACTGATATTCCAGAGTTGCTCATAATCCTTGATAGCAGCACGGATCGCCGTCTCATCTCGTGCCGCTAAACCCTGAGATGCCGCCAGTGCTGTTTGTGTCATCGCCATTCCTCCAACTGCGCCCATAAGTGCCAAAAGATTTCGTCTAAGCATGATGTGCCTCCAAGTCATGGCACTTGTTTAAACGCCGGTTAGATGACGCGCTTGAACAAATCGGACATTTCGGGGCTAACAACAGCTAGTGTTGAAATGGCTTCCATCTTTGCGGCAAAGGTTTGCGGCGTCATGCCGCTTAACGCCCGGGCTTCGCGTGACAGATGCGCTTCATCAGCATAGCCAGCTTCCGCTGCTATCTGCGCCCAGGTTTGCTCTGGCTGCCTGCTTTGCGCGGCCAAAGCAGCCTCAAAGCGGGAGAGCCTGCCGTAGAACTTTGGCGTCACACCAACATCACGCAAGAACCGACGCTGAACCTGTCTCGCACTCAAGCCCGCCCGATCTGCCAATTGGCCGACACTGACTTTACCGCCTGATTTGGCAAGCAGGCGGGCAATATGGTCAATCTCGTCAAAGGGTCTTGCATGTTCGAGCCAGCGAGCAATCCAAGCCTGCGCGAGTGCGACCCTTTGCTCAAACGTCACGCTTTTGGCTAAATCCGCTTCCAATTGCGCTGTTTGCTTCTTCAGCACATCGGTAAGCGACAAGCCTTCATCAACCGTCTCGGTCATCTGCACGCCAAATAGCCGGGCGAGGCCCGTAGGCTGGAAGCGGATCGTGAAGGTCTCAATCTCCCCAACAAAGCCAAGATCTTTTCCCGGAGCGCTGGTGACGCCTACGAGGACACTTGTCGGCGTCGCGCTGAACTCTGCGCCTTTTTCCCGCACCAGATAGGGTTCGCGGAAATAGAATTCGATGAATTGATCGGGGCGGGCATTTAAGGCGCGAATGACATTGATGGATTTGAAGTCGGCCCGGCGTTCCCCAAAGGATGCGACGATGCGGCGCAAACTGGGGTGCGGCGAAACCTGCCTTATCTGAATCGCCGAGGTCGGCTTTGCCAAACTCCGCGCGTTACGAAGGCCCATAAGCAGTCTTTCTTTGAATGGCCCAATTTGTCGCATATCGACGCTATTGGTCAAGCAATGCGCTTAAGTTAGGCTGTCATGACTTCGCATTGCACCAAAGTAAGTTGCACGTGAGGCAACGCACAAGATCGCACGCATAACCCCGCCAAAACGATCAAGCTGCCCGTTGCAGGCCACAAATAAAGAACCCGTCCGTACCCGTCGCTAA
>JBEIEG010000043.1:0-12839 GCA_040383035.1 Hyphomonadaceae bacterium
GCTTAATCATTGTGCCAGCAAGCTCAAGCGCATTGGCCATGGCTCGTTTTAGGGCCGGTGGCTCCAAGATTTCCAGCTTACCACCCCAGCGAAATAGGCTCCACGCTAGTTCGTTTAAGCCTCCGCCATGCAGACGCACCAACAAAGCCCCATCTTCTGACCGTTCCAGGCTCTGCTGCGGGTGAAAGACCCACCGGCTTGCTTCGTCGGCAAAATCGGGGAAAACGCGCAGGCATACATCGACTGTGTCTTCCTGATAGACGCCAAAGGACCTCTCAGAATAGGCTTGTAAGTCAAAGCCGTCGGGCGCGCCGCCCGGTAAATCCAACATGAGCGGTTGGCTGATGCGGTCAATCCGCCACATGCGTGGGGCGGTCGTTTCCTCCATATGGGCTTCGCGCGCGATCAGATAGGCCTCGCCGCCAAACAAAATGCCATAAGGGATCAGGTCGCGCTGGCGCGGCCCACCTGACCCGCCGCTATAATGCACCCGCACTTGCTTGAGGGCCAAAAGCGCATCGCGCAGGACTTGCAGCACATCCTTATCGACACTGGCCCGTGGTCCGGGTTGGACTGCGATGGCTTCAGCCTGCATCAAGGCTTCAATATCTGTAGCCAAGCGGCGCTTCACATTCGACTTCAGCGCCGACAGCATCTTGGTCTCTAGGCTCGCCAACGCACCTGCTGCTTGAGGATTGCTGCGCTCAAGTTGTTTTTGGCCGGTACTCAGCGCTGCCATTTCCTCGCTCGTGGGTGCCAAAGTAAAGCTGTCCAACCCCTTTGGCAGGCGCCATCTTTTGGTCGGAGGGTCAGAGATTTCCTCCAAATCGGGATACATCATCACCAATTGATCGCGCATGCGCTCAATCGTGCGGCGCTTTACGTCCAGCTTCTCGGCCATCTCATCCAAAGTTAGGCCATAGGTGGTTGCGGCCAGATGGCGCGCCAGTTCAACAAGTCGGGCAGATTTTTCGTGTCGCATGTCGCCTTCTCGCCCTGAATCTACCATCAGGTCAAACGCGAAAACGTGTCGACTTGGGAGGGCGCTGCGGTTAGAGCGATCATCATGAAAAATCTGCCTGTTTCCCCGCTCGCCCCTGCTGCTTTCCCGACCTTACCGCTTGTCGCGGGCATGCGTGCATCGGCGAGCCGTATCGGGCTCTATGGCGGCACACGCAACGACCTCATGGCGGTGGTATTTCCAGAAGGTGCCAGCGTGGCGGGTGCTTTCACGCTTAGCGCGACACGGTCAGCCGATGTTGAATGGTGCGCTACCCAAGTCAAACAGGGGCAGGCGCGCGCTTTAGTGGTGAATGCTGGAAATTCTAACGCGTTTACGGGGCCTGCGGGGCTTGCCAAGAATGCGGCAACAATTGCTGAAGCCTGCCGCCTAACCGGCGCGGTCGAGCATGAAGTGTTTCTGGCAGCGACAGGGGTGATAGGGGCGCCCTTACCACCTAGAACAGTCGCAGATGCATTGCCAAACGCGATTGAGGCCTTGGCCGCGCCCGAATGGGAAAGCCTCGCGCGGGCATTTTCTACGACGGACACCTTTCCAAAAGGGGCGGGCACAACGTTGGACTTGGATGGAACAGTGGTGAATATCGTCGGGCTGGCGAAAGGCTCTGGCATGATCGCGCCCAATATGGCGACCATGCTGGTTTTCGTCTTCACCGATGCCGATGTCGCACCAGATGTGCTGCAGGCCATGGTTTCTGCCCATGTTGAAACGACCTTCAATGCCATTACAGTCGATAGTGATACCTCAACGTCTGATACGCTGCTGGTCTTTGCGACAGGGGCAAGTGGGGCGGCAGCAATAAAGGATCGTAGCGACCCGCGCGCCGCTTTAGTGTCTGAGGCCCTGCGGGGTATTTTCCATGATTTGGCTATGCAAGTGGTTCGCGACGGGGAAGGTGCCCAAAAGCTCATCCAGATCGAGGTGCAAGGAGCCGTTAATGACCGCTCAGCTCGCCAAATCGGATTCGCGATCGCCAATTCGCCCTTGGTGAAAACCGCAATTGCTGGTGAAGATGCAAATTGGGGACGGGTTGTTATGGCTGTTGGAAAGGCGGGCGAACCCATTGCGGTCGATCAACTCGCGGTTCGCTTTGGCGGGCAGTGGACGGCCAAAGCAGGCGGCGCAGTTGCTTATGATGTTGAGCAAGTTGATGCGCATATGCGCGGTCGACTAATTGATATTCTTGTGGACGTAGGCTTGGGGAGCGGACAGGCAAAAGTTTGGACTTGCGACTTAACCCACGGCTATATCAGCATAAATGGCGATTATCGATCCTAATTCGATTGGATTTGATCTGTTAAAATTGGTATTTTTTAATACTTATGACTTAAGTTGGATCGGGGTAGGGGCTTATGCGACTAGTGTTAGTGGCCGCGGCGGCTTTAATAAACAGGGACGGTGCTGTATTGTTAGCACAACGACCACAGGGGAAAAGTCTTGCTGGGCTCTGGGAATTTCCAGGCGGCAAGATTGAATTTGGCGAAAATCCAGAAGCCGCTTTGTGTCGTGAATTGGCGGAGGAACTGGACTTGGACGTTGATTCTAAAGACCTGAAACCGCTGACTTTTGCATCTCATGCCTATCCTGATTTTCATCTGCTGATGCCGTTATGGACTACGCAGCACTGGCGGGGAGAGCCCAAAGGCCAAGAGGGGCAGAAGTTGGCGTGGGTCCAACCTCAGGCGTTAGATCGCTATCCTATGCCAGAAGCCGATATTCCGCTGGTTTCAATTCTACGTGAGCATCTAGAACAGAGGCGCTTGTCGTGATTTTCAAAAAGCTAAAAGATGAGCGCGGTGCCACGGCCATTGAATATGGTCTGATTGGAGCCCTGATGGTGATCGTGATGATTCCTGGCATGCAAATGGTCGGCGGCAACACCAACAGCATGTATGACCGGGTTACCAATCAAATCGTTGCGGCCATGAATGCTAGCCGTTGAACTGTTCTAGCCGCTCGGCTTTTCGCCAGCTGGGATTTCACGCGTTCCCAAAGCATCGGCAAGACGCATTTTTGCGCTCCCGCGTGGCAAGGGCTTTTGCTGGCTTTCATGCGGCGCCCAACCCGTTAATGTAATTAATTCAAAGGTTGCGCGCACTTTTCCATCCGCGTCGCTATGATTGGCTTGGTAAAGGTCAGCAGCGCGCGCGATGGTAGCCCGGGTCAAGCGACGTGATGCCTTTTGGTGAAAGGCAGCTGTCTCTCCCATGGCCTTTAAATCGCGGAAAAGGCCAAACAGGTTGGCATAGCGAACGGTAACAACATCACTGTCGGCGACGGGCAGGGCAAAGCCAGCCCGCTGTAGCAACTGTGCGCCATCTTGGGCATCGGCAAACGGGGAAACGCGTGCAAAGGCTTCGCCAAAGGCTTCAGTCTCTGCCTGCGCCAAACAGGCGCGCAATTCTTGCAGGGTGCGTCCACCGAAAAAAGTCAATAACAACAAGCCATCCGGTCGAAGCGCAAAGCGGGCTTGCGCCAAGAAGCCAGGCACATCATTCACCCAATGTAGGCCGAGTGTTGAGACAATTAGGTCCAAGCTTAGGGGTGCTAGGGGCATGTGGTCTTCGTCGGCCACAAAACCGCCGCTGACACCTTGGGCTAGCATGGCGGGGCTTAGGTCGGCTTCTGCCAGCGCACCAACTTTATCGCGAAGATTACCTTGGCGCGCGATAGCTGCAGCCAAATACCCGCCGTGGGAGCCGATATCGAGAGCTTGCTCAAACCGGCGATTGATAAAGTCCAGTCGCTCACAAACGTCGTCAACCGCGCGATCCTTTAAGAATGAAACCGCGCGAAACCCTTTAGCGGCTCGGTTTCGCCGGAGCGCCAGAAGCTTCCGATCAAACAGGAGGGTTGGGTTAGGGCTTTCCATGGTGGAGGATTATGCGCTATTTCTGAAAAAAAGAACCAGAGGTAGAGATATGACACCGCGATCTCAAAGGCCTTACCGCTTCGGAATTACACTTGCTGACTTGATTTGGCCACCTCGCTCGCTGCTATCAGATACGCGTGTAGACCGCTTGGGCACCCTAGAAGCAGACCTCTGGCGTGCGTTAGATTTTCTTTATGGGCCCGTATGTATGCGCTGCGGATTCCCAATTGCTGAAGCAACAAGCCCGGATATTTTATGCCTAGTCTGTTTGGCGCAGCCGCCACTTTATGACCGAGCGCGCGCGGCCTTGGCTTATGACGATTTATCCAAGCCATTAGTTCTTAATCTCAAGCATGGGGGCCGTAAGGATGGCTTGCGCGCCTTTTCCGCTTGGATGCTGGAGGCAGCCCCATTCGTGGCTGAAGCCGATCAAATCCTACCAGTGCCTTTGCATTGGTCCCGGCTTTGGCAGCGGGGCTATAATCAGGCTGGGTGGCTGGCCGCTGCTTTGGCCAAGCGGGTTAGTCGCCCTTACAATCCGCTCCTCTTGCAGCGCAAACGCGCAACGCCCAGCCAAAACGGCCTCTCAGCCAGCGGCCGGAAACGCAATGTCACTGGAGCATTCCACGTTTCTCAGCCCGTGAAAGGACAGTCTTTTGTGCTCGTCGATGATGTGATGACGACTGGGGCAACGCTGCAGGCCTGCAGCGCAGCCTTGCGGCGCGCAGGGGCTGTGCGGGTAGACTGCGTGGCCTTGGCACGGGTGGTACGACCTACTAAGATTGAGGTGCCGTCTGAGCCCATGGGCTCGCCGCAGGAGTTATTTGATGCATGAAAATTCCCCAGCCATTCCGCCGCAGGCTGATCATTTTTTGCACGTAATGCGGGGGAATAGGTCGAAGCTGTGGCGGACCATCGCCGGCGGCGTTGGGATTTTTCTAATTTGGCAAATTAGTATCGTCATCTTGGCTTTGTTCTTTGAGCCGCTGCGGAACATGCTTTTGATCAAGGGGGCAGAGTTCAGTGCCCCTGAAGAAGCGATGGGCTCTTTCGCCTTGATGGTCGGTGGGTTTGGCCCAGCCTTTCTTGCCTTGATGGCTTGGCGCAAATATGTCGAGCGCGAGCCGATCAAGACCCTTTTCACCGGTGCATCCAAGTTTCGTTGGCCTTTAGCCATTGGTGCCGCTTTTGCCGTTGTGGTCTTAAGTTATGTGACCTCGGCGGCCTTTGATCAGGAAAGCATGGGGCCATTTGAAGCGCGGCTGGCGCAGTTCTCAGCCAATGACTGGTTGCTTCTGGCTGGCGTCTACCTTCTAGGAACGTTCGTCCAGTCGACCTTTGAAGAGGTCTATATTCGTGGCTGGCTCTTACAACATGTGCAGCGCTTCATCGCTCATGGCTTGGTCGCGGTTTTGGTGACCGCTGTGATCTTCTCGATCCTTCACATCGGTCATCCGGGTTGGGCAACCTATGTGGTGACGTTCGTCATGGGCCTCATGTTTGGCTATTCAGCGTGGCGTTTGAACGGCTTAGAAGCCGCCATTGGTGGCCATGTCGCCAACAATTTCATGAGTGCTTTGCTACTTGGCACCATGGTTGGCGGTAATCCGGCCGATATGGACCTGATGCAAGGATTTGCCTACGCTCTCTATCTACTCGGCTTTCTTGGTTTTGTGGAAGCTTGGGCGCGCTTTGGCCCCTCGCCCGTTCGCCAAGGCGCTGCGTGAGGTTTGCCCTTTGACGTGGGCCCCGCTTCTGAAGGCTTTTTGAAGCCTGCCTTGGGCTTGCCAGCCCAATCTGCCTTTCCTTTGTCGGATGGCGCACCTGGGGCTGTATGAGCGGCGCGACTTTTGGCTTTTCCCGCTTCACGACGCATCGTTTCTTCTTCGAGCAAACTCACACGAGTCTTGGCGGACTTCGGCGGTGGCTTCGGGCCCCGACGACCAGTTTTGACAGGAGCGGCTTCCACAACGGGACGCGGTATCCGGGCAGGTCGGCTAGAAAATCGTGGTGGCAAGTCCGGCATCAACGTGCCCAGCATTTCCTTCAATGCTGAAGGTGCCACTTCCTCGACGCTGCCCGGTGGCATTTTGCCCAATTGGAACGGGCCATAGGAGACGCGGATCAGACGGTTTACTTTCAAACCAATGGCTTCCAGCACACGACGAACTTCGCGGTTCTTGCCTTCCCGGATCGAGACGGTGATCCACGCATTGGCTGTCTCTGCGCGATCAAGGATCGCTTCCATCGGCCCATAGGTGATGCCGTCGACTGTGATGCCATCGGCCAGTTGCGCCAGTTCTTCTTGGCTGACCCTGCCAAATGCGCGGACCCGATAACGCCTCAACCAACCTGTTGACGGCAGTTCCAGCGACCGAGCTAATCCGCCATCATTGGTTAGCAAGAGCAGCCCTTCTGAACTTAAATCCAATCGTCCCACTGAAATCACGCGCGGCAGGTCTTCGGGCAAATGGTCAAACACCGTTTCCCGGCCTTGCGGATCCTTGTGCGTCGTAACCAAGCCATCTGGTTTGTGATAGCGCCACAAGCGCGTCGGTTCTGGGCTGTCGACGGGGCGGCCATCTACGGCGATACGGTCTTGAGCGGTGACGTTAAAGGCCGGGCTTTCCAGCACCACGCCGTTGACGCTGATCCGGCCTTCTTCAATCCAGCGCTCCGCTTCCCGGCGCGAGCATAGGCCTGCACGTGCCAAGGCCTTTGCGATCCGTTCACCGGGCCGCTCGATCGTGGAATCTGCTGGCAATGGGGTAGTTTCAGCGCCGGCTTTGCGCAGCCAAGGCTTGGCGTCTTGCGCATTTTTTTTGTGCGGGGAATCGTCGCTAGGATCAAATGTCATCGTTCATGCGCCTCGCAGCCCTCACGGGCGGCCTTGTGTTCGACACTGTGATTGCAGGAATTGCATGTAAAGTCGAGCGAAACGCGCAATTGACCATTCATCGGATCACGAGGCCTGCACGCCGCGAAAATCTTATCAAAGTAACAAGGTTAGTCGTATAATGTTCGACAATAAATCCAGAGATTAGGTCCAACATGCTTTATCCAGCCGATATACGCCCACTTACAGGTTTGCGCTTTGTCGCTGCATTCTGGCTTTTGATCTATTTTTTCTGGGAACGCTTTGACCTAGGACCGCGCGACTCTATCGGGATCATCCATGCCGGCAATTATGGTGTGGACCTTTTCTTTATCCTTTCCGGATTTGTTTTGGCCCATGTTTACGGCCCGCAGGTCGAAGCAAAAACGTTTTCTTGGCGCAGCTTTGTTTGGGCACGCTTGGCACGAATTTACCCTCTACATCTAATCTGTTTAGCCGCGATGGTTGCCATTTGGACGGCAGGTTCCATGATGGGAGCCAGTTTCAAAGCCTCCGCCTTCGTGGTGGAACAAATCCCCTATCATCTCGCCCTGTTGCATGCGTGGGGCTTGGTGGCTTCTGATGGCTGGAACTTCCCTTCTTGGTCGATTTCGGCAGAATGGTTTGCTTATCTGACTTTCCCGATCAGCTTTGGCATCGCAGCCTTATTTGCGAAGCGGCCTTTGATCGGCGTCGTTTTGATGGTGGTGGTGTTCGCTGCCTTCGTCGCTTGGATGGGCCACTACAAGATTGAGCTGATGAATATGACGTGGCAGGGCGGGATTGTCCGCATTGTGCCGTCCTTTGGTATGGGGATCGCTTTATGGCTCCTTGGCCGCAATTTGTCCTTGCCCAATGGCGTTGCAGGGCTTGGCGTGGCCATCAGCGCCATTTGGGTAGCCATGGCTGCTGCGTGGGGCTGGCCGTCCTACTGGATTTGGCCGGGCCTCGCGGGTCTTGTGTTCTTTCTGGCAGAGACGTCTAAAACTAACCAATCCCCGCTGTTGGGATCTAAGACGTGGGTCTATTTGGGCGAGATTTCGTTTGCGGCCTATATGGTCCATCTTCCCGTCGACATTGCTCTTTATCAGGTTGTTGAGCGGGTGATCGGGGAGCCTAAGGGGACGATGGCTTTGGTCATTGGCGTTGGGGGGGTCTTGGCCAGCATTGTTGTGGCAGCAATTGCCCATGCACTGGTTGAAAAGCCTGCCCGTAATTGGCTGCGCGCGAATATTCCAAGCTTCATGGCTGGAAAGCCGAACGCTTAAGTCGCGCCGACTTTCTCGGTTACGGCGAAGGCTTGATAAGTCGCCGCTTTGATGCGCCCTTGGGATAGCTTCACCATCCAGGAACCGAGCTGGCCAAGACCATCGCGAACGATGACGACGCCATCATCGGCGTCAAAAACACTGCGGACATAGTCAGCTTCGACCGGGCCGGAGCCGATTTTGGCTGTCTCAGTTTGAAGATCAAGGCACACTGGCTGATTACCCTCGCGGCGCGCCTTGACCCAAGCTTCTAGCTTGGCGCGCTGTGCAGCGGCATCGGTTTCTAGCGCCCGACGACGTGGCCCGCCTGCTAAGGAGCGCAGCGCTCCCCGGATCAGGCTAATCTCATTCATGGTAAAGCGGCCTCGGACAAAAGCGTTGCGCATGGTTTCCACCATCGTACCTTTGCGGTCCTCTGGCCAGAAAAAGCGCGTCTCGTCTAAGTCGGCGACCCAATGCTCAAAGAAGCTTTCAAAGGCAGCGCGTGGCGCGGTGGGTTTCTCTTCAATGGTCCAACCGGGGGGAGCGCCGTTTGCCTCTGACTCACTCGCCCACTCATAACAAAAGCAAGCGACTGACTGGGCGAGGTTCAGACTGGGGAAGCGGCCATCGACAGGAAACGTCACCAAGAGGTCTGCCCCAATGATCAAATCATTGTCGAGGCCTGAACGCTCAGACCCGAACAGGATCACCGGCTTTTCGCCGGCGCGCATCGCTTCGCGCATGCGGGCGACGGCTTCGCGCGGTCCGATGAGCGGCTTATCGAGTTGGCGCGGCGTGCCCGTAGTCGCGATCACAAAGGTTTTTTCAGCCAGAGCTTCTTCGGCCGTTTCAACCACCTGCGCGCTTTCCAAGGGCCATTCTGCGCCACTCGCCAGTGCCCAAGCCTTTGGATTGGGCCAGACATCGCGTGGCTTGACTAGAATCAGCTCTGAAAAGCCAAAATTGGCCATGGCCCGCGCCGTCGCGCCAATATTCTCGCCCATCTGCGGATGGACAAGGCAAATGGCAGGTGCCTCGCCCCAGCCGGGCAGGGCCGCTTGTTCTGCTTTCGACAGCGGCCCATTGGGGCCTACGCCTACGGGGCGGGAGCCGTCAAAAACGGGTTTTGGCGGGGCCCAAGCTGTTGGTGCGGGGGCCGGTTCTGCATCTTTGCGCATCTTGTCGCTGTCACTCTTGTTGAAGACGTCTTTTCCACATCGCTGGAGGTGCTATAGCCCACCCAACCGATTTGCGGACATATCACTTACAGGCCGCGGCGTTCGTGGACCAATAGGGGAAAAACATGGCGAAGATTAAAGTTGCTAATCCAGTTGTCGATCTTGATGGCGACGAAATGACCCGCATCATCTGGCAGATGATCAAAGACTTCCTGATCACGCCTTATCTCGACCTCGAGATTGAGTATTATGACCTCTCGATCGAGAACCGCGACGCGACCGACGACCAAGTCACCATTGATGCAGCCAAGGCCATCCAAAAGCACGGCGTTGGCATCAAGTGCGCTACAATCACCCCGGATGAAGCGCGCGTTGAAGAGTTCAAGCTGAAGAAAATGTGGAAGTCGCCAAACGGCACGATTCGCAACATTCTGGGTGGCGTGGTGTTCCGTGAACCTATCATTTGCTCCAACGTGCCGCGTCTGGTTCCAGGCTGGACCAAGCCAATCATCATCGGCCGTCATGCCTTTGCCGACCAGTACAAAGCCACCGACTTTAAAGTTCCTGGGCCCGGCAAGCTCACGATCAAATTTGTTGGTGAAGACGGCCAAGTGATTGAGCACGAAGTGTTTGATTACCCAGGCTCTGGCGTGGCTCTGGCCATGTATAACCTCGACGACTCGATCCGCGACTTTGCCCATGCCAGCTTCGCCTTTGGCTTGGCGCGCAAGTATCCGGTCTACCTATCGACCAAGAACACCATCCTGAAAGCCTATGACGGCCGCTTCAAGGACATCTTCCAAGAAGTGTTCGACGCCGATTATGCGGCCCAGTTCAAGGAATTGGGTCTGGTTTATGAGCACCGCTTGATCGACGACATGGTGGCTTCGGCCATGAAATGGTCGGGCGGCTTTGTTTGGGCTTGTAAGAATTATGACGGCGACGTCCAATCCGACACGGTTGCACAGGGCTTCGGCTCTTTGGGTCTGATGACGTCGGTTCTGATGACGCCAGATGGCAAAGTTCTGGAATCAGAAGCTGCCCACGGTACCGTGACCCGTCACTATCGCCAGCATCAGCGCGGCGAACAAACCTCCACCAACTCCATCGCTTCAATCTTTGCTTGGACCCGTGGCCTCGCCCACCGTGCAAAGCTCGACGACAATGCAGAGCTGATGAAGTTCGCCACCAAGATGGAAGAAGTCGTCATCGCCACGGTTGAAGATGGCTTCATGACCAAGGACTTGGCCTTGTTGGTCGGTGATGAGCAATCTTGGCTCTCTACCGAAGGCTTCTTGAAGAAAGTCGCCGCCAACCTCGAAGTGGCCATGGCTGAATAACACAACAAAACCCCTATCGGCAGGCCTTTGGGCCTGCCGGTAAGGTGGCTATCGGCCTAAACGCCGACTGAAAGCCCCACCAAGAGCAGCGCTGCAATTGCGCATTCAAACCCAACTGCAATCCAATTCTTTGCTTGATTGCCGTGGTCCAAAAAGATTGAAATGACCCGGCCGATTGCTGCGCCAAGCCAGCAAAGACCTACGCTAAGGAACGCGATGTCGTTTTGCGTAGCAAGAGGCACCAATCCCAGAAATATAAACGTGACGCCGAGAGTTCCCCGAAACTCCGCCCGTCCCGCTGGCGTAACTGCCGAAAGTCCGGTCAACTCAGATGCTTTCTTCGGAAAGAATAATCCCAAGCAGCCCATCAAAATTGTGATGATCGCACCGATGTTATTGAGTAAGTCCATCTTTTGTCCCCAGTTGAAACTACGCTCCTGAAGCTAGTTTCCCCACAACCAAAATGATAGTACGCACTTTTTGGTGCCTATGAAATTTGCGCAGGAAAGAAAATGGGACAGCCGCCTAACGTGCTTGCTCGAAAATGTGCGTCGCGACGCTATTTGGCACTTGTTGCCAGCAAATGGTCGTTGCTGGTCATTAATGCGTTGGACGATGGCCCCGCGCGCAATGGTTCTTTGATGCGCAAGGTCGAAGGCATTTCGCAAAAAATGCTTACCCAGACGCTACGAGATCTTCAGACCACAGGGATCGTCAAGCGTCACGATCACGGCACTGTGCCGCCGCACGTCACCTATGAATTGACGCCGCTTGGTAGGTCCATGCGAAAAGAAGTTCGGTCGCTGGTCGTTTGGGTGGAGACACATGTTCCAGAATTAGCCGCAATAACCCGCAGCTAAGTTTGTCTGCCGCGACCTTATTTAAAGCGCGAGGAAACCAGCGCCGGAATCAATCAAACAGCTTCGATACGCTTTCTTCATTCGCGATGCGGCGAATGGCTTCCCCGATCAAGGGCGCAACGGAGACGCAGCGTACTTTGCTCGACTTCGAGAATTTGTCGCCATGGTCGATGGAGTTCGACACGACCAATTCTTTCAAGGCTGACGCATCGACGCGGTCAAAAGCGCCACCTGACATGACGCCGTGGGCCACATAAGCGGAAACCGAGGCAGCGCCTTTGTCCATCATGGCGGCGGCGGCATTGCACAAGGTGCCAGCCGAATCGACAATGTCATCAAACAAGATGCAGGCGCGGCCGGACACGTCGCCAATGATGTTCATCACTTCGCTCTCGCCCGCCCGCTCGCGGCGCTTATCGACGATGGCAAGGTCTGCGCCGAGGCGATTGGCTAAGGCGCGTGCCCGCACCACACCGCCAACGTCAGGGGAGACGATCATCAAATCATCGGTCTTATAGTTGCGACGAATATCTTGCTCCATCGTATTGGTGATGAAGAGATTGTCGGTCGGAATATCAAAGAAGCCTTGGATTTGCCCTGCATGCAATTCCATGGTCAGCACGCGATCTGCACCAGCTGTGGTGACTAGATTGGCGACCAGCTTCGCCGAGATGGGCGTACGGCCACCGGTTTTCCGGTCCTGACGGGCATAGCCAAAATAGGGTAGGACGGCGGTGATGCGGCGGGCAGAGGCACGGCGCAGGGCGTCCATACAGATCAGCAATTCCATCAAATGGTCGTTGGCAGGCGCGCTGGTCGACTGGATGATGAAGACGTCTTCCCCGCGCACATTCTCATCAATGGTCGCGAAAATCTCGTTGTCAGCAAACCGGCGCACTTGGGCCCGTGTAAGGGGAACATCGAGATAATCGGCGATAGAGGAGGCCAAGGGTTGATTGGCGTTGCCTGCAAGCAATTTCATGATGATCGATCCCCGTCCAAACGCCAATCCGAGTCAAAGTGCAATGCGATTGATTGAGCGGTCGATTAAGCAGAGAGTGACCCTCGCGCAAGCCTTTGTGGTGCTATCGGACGATACGAATGGCAGACAAATTTCGTCCGTAGTCGGCTTCGCCTGCCAGATTGCGTCGGCGGTTCGAAAAGAAGTGGGATTCTTCGGCGCATGTGTCTTGTGGCAGCACATCAACCGCACCCAAGCCTGCGGCCCGCAAGCGCGCGGCGCAATAGCGCTTGAGGTCGAAAAGCGAGCGGTCGTCGTTGCCAGGAATGAAGAAGCGCTCGTTCGCAGGATCTGCTTGGGTGAAGTTTGCGACAAACTCAGGGCCAACTTAATAGCTGGCTTGTGCGATGCAAGGCCCAACGGCTGCGACTATGCGGGCAGGGGAGCCGCCCAGCTTCACCATCTTTGCGATCGTTGCCTCC
>JBEIEG010000044.1:0-12744 GCA_040383035.1 Hyphomonadaceae bacterium
CGGATGGATCAGGGAAAAGTCGTGCCTTATTGGTCGCGCGCCCAGATATCGGAATCCACAGCGCCAGTCTTGGCGTGGGGCGAGCCCGCAGAAGTTTTGTCGCTACAGGTTCAGGGCTCTGGTCGATTACAATTTGATGATAGCAGCCAGGTCCGAGCAGCATTTGCCGCCCATAATGGGCATCATTTTGGCTCAAACGCGCAAGAATTGATCCGCCGTGGGGCGTTGCCTGTCAATGGTGCCTCCATGGATGCAATCAAGACCTGGTTCAAGACAGCCTCACCCAGCGAGGCCCGCGAGGTTTTAAACGCTAACCCACGCACAGTCTTTTTCCGGCTTGAACCGATTAAGGATCCAAGTGCGGGCCCTAAGGGAGGTCAACAAGCTGCACTTGAGGCCAATGGCTCGCTTGCCGTAGATACAAGTTATCATGCTTACGGCGTCCCTATCTTCTTGGCGGCAGATGCCCCGCGGGTCGCGCTTTCAACCGACGTTAGCCTGCGTCGCCTAGTTGTTGCGCAAGATACTGGCGGTGCCATTCGGGGTCCGATCCGGGGTGATCTGTACTGGGGCACAGGGCCGGAGGCAGGTTTGCGGGCGGGACGGATCAACCATGACGTCCGGTTTTGGGCTCTGCTGCCAAAAGGCTTAGCGCCCACTCCTGCCACATCGGGTCGCTAAGGATGAGCCGGCGTCGGGACTTGATGCCGGATGAAGCAAAGCTGTGGCATAGGGTCGCCAAGACAGTTCGTGGCTATGGACACCAAAAGCCAAAGTTAGAGCCCGATATCGGAGATCTGACCCCGGCGACAGTGCCGGAAGTCAAAAGAAAACCCACGCCGGATCTCCCGCATCTCGCGGTCAAGCGGGCTAAGGCGGCACGCCATATTCCCGAACCAGCTATTGCAAGGCCTGAGGTTAAACCAACCACGGCGGTGTCGGACGCTTCTGGGCACAAAAAAGTGCGTCGTGGAAAATTGGATATCGACGGCTCGATTGATCTTCACGGCTATCGGCAAATGCAAGCACAAACAGCGCTTGCAGGCTTTTTGGTGCGGATGCGATCTGGCGGTGCGCGCTGTGTGCTCGTTGTTACCGGAAAGGGCCGCGCAATCCAGGTTGGTGAAGACTATTTGACCCCTCAAGCCGGCGTGATCCGTCGCCGTCTGCCCGAATGGTTGAGTGGGCCGGGAATCCGTGAACATGTATCCGGCTATGCCTCTGCGCACCCTCGGCACGGTGGGAGCGGGGCCTATTATGTTCTGTTGAAAGCGCTGAAGGATACGTAAATGAGCGGTCACGAGCCCGACGAGACTTGGTGGAAGACCCGTTCTGTCTACCAAATTTATCCGCGCTCCTACCGCGATGCCAGTGGCGATGGAATGGGCGATTTGGCCGGGATTACGCAGGGTTTAAGCGCAATCAAAGCCTTAGGTGCTGGCATTGTGTGGATGTCTCCGATTTTCCGCTCGCCCATGGTTGATAATGGCTATGATATGTCAGGCTATCGCGAGATTGACCCCTTGTTTGGGACCCTAGCGGATTTTGAAGCGTTGCTAGCCGAGGCCAAGCGTTTGGACCTCAAAATCGTTTTGGATATTGCGCTTAATCACACCTCGATTGATCATCCATGGTTTCAAGCAGCCTTATCCGATCCAACTGGACCATACCGCGATTATTATATTTGGCGGGATGAACCCAATAATTGGCAATCCATATTCGGCGGCCCCGCTTGGTCAAAGCCTGACGGCGATGACGCCTATTATCTGCATCTGTTTGATAAGACTCAAGCGGATCTAAACTGGGAAAACCCTGCTGTTCGCGAGGAAATCTATGACGCGATGCGGTTCTGGTTGGACAAGGGTGTCAGTGGTTTCCGCCTTGACGTGGTGACGGTCATTTCAAAGCCGCCGGGCCTACCCGATGCACCAGATCCCAGGCCAATGCCGCTTTACGATATGTTGGCAGGCGGGCCACGCTTACACGAATGGCTGCGTGACATGCGGCGAGAAGTGTTTGACCTTTATGATTGCGTGGCGATTGGCGAGGGTCCTGGCCTCAATCCAGAGCGGGCTGCGGCCATCATCAATCCTGCTGACCCGATGTTACACATGATCTATCACTTTGATTTTGTTGACCATAATGGTTCGCGGCAGGGAAGGGACTGGGACCGGGTTTGGTTTAAGTCTGTCTTTGATCGGTGGGATAAGGGCATTGGAAAAGATGGCTGGAATTCCTGTGTGGTCGGTAATCATGACCTAAGGCGCTTGATCGCCCGCTTTGGAGATGCACATGCGGACCCTAATCTGGTCGCCAAGGGGTTAGCGGCCACTTACCTGCTGCAACGCGCGACGCCTTTCATCTACCAAGGTGACGAATTAGGGTTGGGTGACACGACCATTACAGCGGTCGAGGAATTAGACGATGTGTGGGCAAAAACAACGTATCGCCTTGCCCGGTCAAAAGGCCAATCTGAAGCAGAAGCTCTAGCTAAAGCGGTCGCCATGACGCGTGATCATGCCCGTACGCCTTATCCTTGGACACCAGAAGGTGGGTTTAGCGTGGGAACACCTTGGCTGAAATCGACCCCTAATCGCGGCGGGGTGGACTTGGCCAGCCAACAGGCAGACGACGGCTCTGTCTGGGCCTTTTACCGGGCCTTGATAGAGGTCCGGTCGAAAGATCCAGAGACTTGGGTATTTGGCTCCTATGAGGATTTATTGCCCGAGCATGAGAGCTTGTTTGTTTATCGCCGTGGCGCGCGGGGTCTGGTTTGTGTGAATTTGCGCGGTGAAGCGTGCGCGTTGCCAGAGGCCGTCACACAACTTCTGTCTGGGCTGACTTGCCTGCATCGTTCTGGCGAGGCCAACACAACTCTGATGGGCGCTTGGTCTACCCAAATTTGGGCTTAGGGCTTTACGCCATTGGCGGCAAACCAGGCGAGCAATTCATCCCAGCCCTGCTTCGCCGCGGTTTCCTGATACTGCGGTCGGTAATCTGCATGGAAGCCATGTTGGGTGCCGGGATAGACAATGAAGCGGCTTTGACGATTGCCGGCCTTGTCTAAGGCCGCTTTCATCGCTTCCACGCTGCTGAGCGGAATACCACCATCATTTTCGGCATAAAGGCCAAGAACGGGGCTCTTCAACTCGCCAGCAACATCCAGTGGCCATTTGCGCGGATCGGTCGAGCCGTCGCGTGGGGTTAAGCGGCCGTACCAAGCGACACCCGCTTTGATCCGGGGGGTCAGCGCGCTGGCCATCCAGACGACGGCCCCACCCCAGCAAAAGCCCGTGATGCCAATCGCGTCCTTTTTGACGAATTTCTGCTGGTCCAACCAAGCAATGGTGGCCGTGATATCGCCCATGACCTGAGCATTATTGGCGGCGTTCACGATTGGCATGATCTTGGCAAAGTCCGTCAGGGGAGCTGGGTCACCTGCGCGGGCAAAGAAGGATGGTGCGATAGCAACATAACCTAGACGCGCAAAGCGGCGGCACACATCGCGAATATACTCATGCAGGCCAAAAATTTCGCTAACCACAATCACCACAGGCTTCCGCCCCTTCGCCTGCGGACGGGCGACAAAGGCCGGCAAATCGAATCCCTGCGAAGGAAAGGTGATCATCTCTGATATGAGGCCGTCTGAAGGCGTCGTTATGGCGGCTGCATGGACCGGACGAATGGCCGCGGCAAAACCTGCAAAGCCCATCGCGCCTGTCAGGCCACGTCGGGACAAAGTTACAGTGGCGTCAGGGCCTTCGGGGCGAGTCAGATTCATTGTGTGATACTCCTGCGTCTGTGGGTTTCACCTTTGCCCAAGTGCGTCAAGTATGTTGCACGCTCTTTCATAATCCATCAGGCTTTACCACTTAGAGCAGACGATAACAGCGCTGTGGCTGCCGCTAGGTTGACCAAATCAACAAAAGCGTGTCGGAAAGAGCGAGTGAACGAGGAGCCTAGAAGCATGTTTCGCATGGACGAAGAAGACGAAAGCAAAGCGGGAAATCCAGCCCCAGCCATTGTAGAAAAGGCGCTCTTCGACAGCCGCACCATTCTACTTACCGGTGGCGTTGATGACAAACTGGCTCAGCGGGTTTGCGAACGCCTGCTGGCGCTCTCGGGCGATTCCGATCAGCCTATCCTTCTGATCATCTCTTCACCAGGCGGTCATGTGGAAAGCGGCGACATGATCCATGATATGATCAAGTTTGTGTCGGCGCCTGTGAACGTATTGGGCTCAGGTTGGGTCGCGTCGGCCGGTGCACTGATTTATGCCGCCGCAGAGCGTGAGCGTCGCTTCTGCTTGCCCAATACCCGCTTTTTGCTGCACGAACCACGCGGTGGCGTTGGTGGCATGGTTTCGGATATTGAGATCCAGGCCCGTGAAATCATCCGTATGCGCGAACGTTTGAACGCCATCTTTGCGGATGCAACCGGTCAGCCAATCGAAAAGATCAAAGCGGATACTGATCGCGACTATTGGATGAGCGCCGAAGAAGCTGTTGCCTATGGCCTCGTCGGCAAGATTGTCACCAAGCGCACCGATATTGGCTAACTCTTACGTATTGGTGGGTGCCATCGCCGGTGCCTTTGGGGTGCGCGGTGAGATACGCCTGCGCAGCTTTACCGCAGACCCAGAAGCAATTGTGGATTATGCCCCTTTTTGTAATGAAGAGGGGCAAATCATTTTGTCTATCCAGTCGTGGCGGCCGATTAAGGATGGCATTGTGGTGACGGCGAAGGAAGTGCCAACGCGGGAAGCGGCGATGGCCATGCGCAATACCAAGTTATTCGTGCCCCGGGATCGACTTCCTGAAGTCGACGAAGACGAGTTCTACCACGTTGACCTGATTGGATTGCGGCTGGAGGCTTTGGACGGGGCAGATTTGGGCCGCGTTCGCGCAGTGATCCCCGGCCCACAAGACCTTCTCGAGATCGAGGGGACGCCAGGTGCGAAGGGCAGTTGGTTCTTGCCCTTCACAAAGGCCTTGGTCCCGATTGTCGATTTGCCGGGAAAGAAACTGATTGGCGAGGTCCCGCTTGGCCTGATCCCCTTGGTCGGGGAAATCCCTGAAGAGGCCCCCCCGACCCCTGCTCACCCAAAATCGTCGAGAAAACCTCCGAAAGGCCCTACCACATGATCCGACCTTCTGGCCGCATGGCCGACCAATTGCGCCCATTGAGCCTTGAAGCCGGTGTGTCCCGTTATGCCGAGGGCTCGTGCCTTGCAAAATTTGGTAACACGCATGTGTTGGTCACAGCTTCTTTGGAAGAAAGTTTACCTGGCTGGCTGCGCGGGCAAAAGCGCGGCTGGGTAACGGCTGAATATGGCATGCTGCCACGTGCGACACACACACGTGGCCGTCGCGAAGCTGCCTCAGGTAAACAGTCTGGCCGCACGCAGGAGATCCAGCGTCTGATCGGCCGTGGTCTTCGTTCTGTGGTCGATCTTGTCGCCTTGGGTGAGCGTCAAATCACCATTGATTGCGATGTTATTCAGGCTGATGGCGGCACGCGCACGGCCGCGCTGACGGGCGCTTGGGTCGCGTTGAAGCAAGCTTGCCTTTATCTGAAAACAGAAGGCCTGATCACGGAAGAGCCGATCCGCGCGCAAGTGGCCGCTGTATCGTGTGGCATTTATCAAGGCGTGCCTGTGCTTGATCTAGATTATCCTGAGGATTCAAACGCGGAAGCTGATGCGAACTTTGTTCTGGCCGAAGGCCTTGGCCTTGTCGAAGTTCAAGCGACCGGCGAAGAACGGCCTTTTACGGAAGCTGAGCTACACGTACTTCTTTCGCTCGCAAAGTCCGGCTGCGAGGATTTGTTTGAGGCCCAGCGACAAGCACTGGGCCTCTAAAATCGGTCACTAAGGCTTAGCTTTGGTTTTTGATCCCGGCCTTTTGGTCGGCCAACAGCTCATCATCGGTCAGATCGCCTTCCCACTTAGCCACAACAGCTGTGGCAATGGAGTTGCCGATCACGTTGGTGGCTGAACGGCCCATGTCCAAGAAGTGATCTACGGCTAGGATCAGCAAAATTCCGGCTTCAGGAATTTTGAAGAAGGACAGTGTTGCCGCGATCACCACGAGTGAGGCGCGTGGCACGCCGGCCATGCCCTTGGAGGTCACCATCAACAAAAGCAACATGGTCGCGATTTGCGGTACGGTCAGCACAATGCCATAGGCTTGGGCGATAAACAGCGTCGCGAAGGTGCAATACATCATGGAGCCGTCGAGATTGAACGAATAGCCCAATGGCAGCACGAAACTGGCGATCCGGCGCGACACGCCAAACTTCTCTAACTGCTCCATCGTTTTGGGATAAGCGGCCTCGGACGAGGCGGTAGAGAACGCCAGCAAGGTGGGTTCGCGGATGCGGGCGATCAAATTGCCGATCGCAGGACCAATGACGACAAAGCCTGCCAGCAAGAGAAGTCCCCACAAGATCGCCAGTGCCAAGTAGAAGCCACCGATAAAAGAGGCATAAGTGCCCAGAACGGCCAAACCCTTGGTCGCGATCACGGCAGCAACCGCGGCAAAAACCGCTAGCGGCGCAAGCGACATCACATAGCCCGTTAGCTTCAACATGGCGTGGGAGACCTTGTCAGCTAGGTCAGCCAATGGCTTGCCCTCTTCGCCCATCGCGGTCACGGCGACACCGAAGAAGATCGAAAACACCACGATCTGCAAGATTTCGTTGTTAGCCATCGCTTCGACAATGGATTTCGGCACCAAATGGATGATGAAATCTTTCAAGGTCAGCGCCGAAGGCTTGATATCACTAACGGCATCAGCCGGAGGCATTGGCAGATTGAGGCCGACGCCAGGATGCAAGACGCTGGCAATCACGGCCCCTAGGGTCAAAGAAACCAGCGAGGCCGCAAGGAACCACGCCATCGTTTTGATGCCGACACGGCCCAAAGTTGTCGTGTCTCCAATGTGGGCGATACCGGCAACCAAAGTCGCAAACACCAAGGGTGCGATGATCATCTTGATCAAACGCAAGAAAATATCGGTCACAATCTTAAAATTGTCCGCCCAGACCAATTGTCCTTCTTTGGGAACAAATTCGAAAATAGCGGCACCGACCGCGATCCCCAGAATCATGGCGGCGAGAATAAAAAGTGTGAAATGCTTGTTCATGCGGTAGCCCTGCTTCCAATCCGGACACACAATTGGACAAGAGGCTTCAACGCCTCCTCTTGTTCCCAACAGACTGTGGTCCACCCCCGTGTGACTTTGAGACCAAACTTATGCTTCATTCAACTTGATGTGAAGCCTTAATAGCCGTCTTATGGGCGCGCACGCAGAAATTATGCCTAATATTAACAGGTTAATGGGCATTCGCAAGCGCATTGGCCTAAAACTCTCACGATGAATTGACCCTATTGGGGGTCTGTCTGTGCAACATCGCCAGTGGCGCGGCGCTTCGTCGGCCTTCAACTGCTTGGACCTCTATGACCGCTCTGTTTCAACAACCCTTATGGGTGCGCATTCTCGTCAGTATGGTTTTGGGAGTCATTTTAGGGTTTGGGATCCGAGCCGATGGCTTTTTGGATGGACTGATTGATGGTGAGGCTTGGTCGGCTGGTTTAAAGTTGATTGGTGATGCCTTTATCCGTCTAATCCGGATGCTCTCGGTCCCGCTGATATTTGTTTCGGTGGCCGCAGCGGTGGTGTCGATTGGCGATCTGAGCCGATTGGGAAAATCCGGTGCGCGCATCGCCGCTCTTTATATTCCGTCTGGCTTGTTGGCTGCTTGTTTGGGTGTTGGTTTGGCCATGCTGCTGCAGCCGGGCGCTGGAATTGAGGCCCCGGCGGGATTGTCTGCCCCTCCAGTAAAGCCACCGCCGACGGGTGCGGATATTCTGGCCATGTTTATTCCGGCCAATCCAGTAAAGGCCTTGGCTGACGGCGATATGCTGAGTGTGATCGTGTTTGCCATTTTACTGGGCATTGGTGTCTTGGGTGCCCGAGAAGCGGCAAAGCCGGTGGCCGACGTATTAGATGGTGCCGCACACGCCCTTACAAAATTAGTCACTTATATCATGGAGCTAGCGCCTATTGGGGCGTTTGCTTTGATGGCGTGGGCGGTAGCCTTGATGGGTGCAGACGCGCTCGTCAAGCTCGCCGCGCTGATTGGAACCGTCTATCTTGGCTGTTTTCTCTATGGGTTCGTCGTCTATGGCGGCTTCATCAAATTTGTATTGGGTTTGCCGATTCTGCCGTTCTTTAAGGGCATGTCAGAGGCCATGGCTGTGGCTTATTCCACGTCATCCTCAAATGCGACCTTGCCTGTCACCATGCGCTGTATGATCGAGAAGCTGGGTATTTCCCGCCGGATGAGTGCGTTTGTGTCGTCCATGGGTGCCACAGTCAATATGGATGGCACGGCTATGTATATCTGCATCGTCACGATCTTTGGTGCACAATTGTTCGGCATTCCGTTGGACAATGGTCAGCTGATTGGCATTGTGATCGCCGCCTCGCTTGGCGCAATTGGGGCGGCAGGCATCCCTGGTGGTTCGATTGTCTTTATCCCGCTTGTTTTGGGAATTGCGGGTGTACCGATCGAGGTGATCGCAATCATTCTGGGGGCGGATCGGATCATGGATATGATGCGCACCGTTGTGAACGTGCTGGGCGATAGTGCGGCCGCGATAGCTGTCGCCAAGTGGGAAGGCGAGTTGGATGTGGAAGCCTATAAAGCCAATCACTTGCCTGAAGCGCGCCCAGCCTAATCGCGCGGGTCAGTAATCTTTAGCCCTTGGCTAGCTTCAAGCTTGGCCAAATAATCGGCGCAATGCCTTCGATCCCACCTGTGACACGCTCGCTTACCAGCCACGATGATGGGAAGAACCAAACCCCGGTGACCGGGCAGGCCTTCATCAGGATGTCTTCAGCTGCCAAGGTTTTCGCTAATCGAGCGGCTGGCTCACTTTCCGCGCGCGCATCCGACAGCGCTTGATTGAAGGCTGGGTCCTTCCATTGGTGGGAATAGGCTGTCCCCCCTTCCCCCCAAGATGCCATGAGGTCAATCGCGTCGGACTTCATGCCCTTATCGATGCGGACAATGGCTGCCTCAAAGTCAAACCCATTGAGGCGGGAAACAATCGCGCTGGAGTCGGCGGCAAACATCGTTGCTTCAACGCCGATTTGTTTCCACATATCAACCATTTGGATGGCCGCCCGCTCGCGGTCGTCTTTGGTAACCAAAAGCTCAAACCGCAGAGGATTGGTAGCGCTAAAGCCTTTGGCACTAAGGATGGCGCGTGCGCCCTCTGGGTCATATTTTGGCTGAGCTTGATCGCGTACATATCGTCCCGCGGGCTCCACCGACCCGCGCATGACGGCGTTGGCAATGACGCTGCGGTCAAAGCCCATGGCTAAAGCCCGACGAACATCGGCGTCTTGGAATTGTGGCTTCTTGGTATTGAAGCTCATGTAAACAAGGCGGGGTGCCTCGAAGCGCTGGTACTGATTTCCAAATTCCTTGGCGAAGTCGGCGGCGCGAAGCAAGGGTGGGTCTTGCGCCAGATCCAAGTCACCCGATTGGAACATGCGGAGGCGGGTGGATGAATCCTCGATGGCCTCAACGCTTATTTGGCCTGGCATGCCTTCAACCCAACCGCCCATAGGGTTTTTGTTGAAAACCAAGCGTGTTTGCGAGCGTTCGACGGGCTTATACGGGCCGGAGACAACAATCTTGTCGAGCTCTGTCCACTTTTCGCCGTGGGCGGCGATTGTGTGCATTGGCACAGGATAAAACTCCTGCATCCGGCTCCAGAAGGCCGCGTCAGAAACGTCCAATTCGACGACAAGGGTGGTAGGACTTGGCGCTGATACCCCAATCGTTGTTGGGTCTTTGCCGTCCACAACGCAATCACGATAGCCCTTGATCATATAAAGCTCTGAGGCGTCAGCATAGGCGGTCTTTTTGTCGGCACCTAGGCGCAAACTGTCGAGGACGTCTTTTGAATCAATTGCTTTGCCATCAGACCAAGTTAGGCCTTGCGCGATTTCGAAGGTCCACGTTTTATTGTTGTTGCTTGGTGTCCAAGAAGTGGCAAAGCCGGGTGCCGGCCCACCCTTTGGCCCATAACCGACGACGGGCAAATAGAATTGCCTAAACAAGAGGGCCGCGGCTGCAAATTCGGCCTTGAGGGGGTCTAAGGAATCAGGTCCGCCACCTAATCCAACCCGCAGGATATCGGCAGGGGCGGCCGCTTTACCGCAGGCCGAGAGGCCCGATAAAGCGGGAACGATGGCGAAGCTTGAAAGTAGGGTGCGGCGATTGATCTGGCTCATAGCCTGACAATGCCGCCCAATCAGCCCACGTCAAGTGCACAAGCGCGTCATTGCGCCTGTTTATGTGCACGCATCGCGTCTCTAAAGCGTTCAAACAAATAGAAACTGTCTTTAGGACCGGGGCTAGCCTCCGGGTGATATTGCACCGAGAAAACCGGTTGGTCGGCCAGCGCGATTCCGCAATTGGACCCATCGAACAGCGATACATGGGTTTCGACAACGCCGTCGGGCAGACTTTCGCGATCTACCGCAAACCCGTGGTTCATGGAGACAATCTCAACCTTGCCGGTTGAAAGGTCCTGCACCGGGTGGTTTGCGCCATGATGGCCTTGCGCCATTTTTACTGTTTTTGCGCCTAAGGCGAGGCCCAGCATTTGATGGCCTAAGCAGATACCAAAGACGGGTACCTTGGCAGCGATGATTTTCTGAATGGTCTCTACCGCATAGGTGCCGGTCGCGGCAGGGTCGCCTGGTCCGTTTGATAGAAGGACACCGTTTGGATTGTGCGCGAGCACGTCTTCTGCGCGTGTGTTGGCGGGCATCACGTGGATTTTTGCACCAGTGGAGCCAAGGCAGCGCAAGATGTTTTCTTTGACGCCAAAGTCTAGCACGACGACCTTTAGGTCTTCTTGGGTGTCGGCTATTCCAGTTCCAGCGGGCCACACCCATTGCGTGCCATCAAATTCGTAAGGGGCTTTGCATGTGACGTCTTTTGCAAGGTCTAGGCCTTCAAGGCCGGACCAAGCGGCAGCCTTTGCAGCCAAGGCTGTCACATCAATCTGGCCATCTGGCGCATGGACAATGACGCCGTGCGGCATGCCATTTTCGCGAATGCGACGGGTCAGGGCACGGGTATCAATCCCGGTTAGCCCAACGATGTTTTTTGACTTCAACCAAGCATCTAGCGAAATTACCGACCGCCAGTTTGAGGGGCGCGTGATCTCGGCGCGCATAATTGCACCGCGTGCACCAAAAGCGGCAGGGGGTGAAGAATCTTCTTCATCTTCGCCATTGGTACCGGTGTTACCTATATGCGGCGCGGTGAAGGCAATGATCTGGCCAGCATAGGACGGGTCTGTCAGAATTTCCTGATACCCAGACATCGCCGTATTGAAGCAGACTTCGGCGACTGCTTCTCCAATTGCGCCACAGCCGTGGCCCCAAAAAACAGTACCATCAGCCAGAACTAAGGCGGCGGTTGGTTGGCGCGCGAAAGCGAGCGCGTGATCTTGCGCAGAGGTCAAGGTGGTGCTCCCGGGATTTTGTTGCTGTTAAGCCCGTGGGGCCTTTAGGTCAAATCAGGAAGGCAGCAAGCTCCACATCGCCGTACAAGGGGTTCTCATGGGTTTTCCTTGACATGTTGGTCTCGCAAGACCCGCATTCGCTCTGAGGGCGTGGCAGAGGTGGATGCTTCGAGAAGTGAAGCACGCATATTGGCGCGTTTTTCATGAATGGCGACCAAAATATTGCCCATTGGCACACCGGCTTCGACCAGGATGGCTTCACCAACCTGCAGACTGGCTTCGAGAGTCTCGGGGACGGCTTCGCGCACGCCTAGGCTGTATAAGTGAACGGCGTGGGCGGCATCCCTGCTGCGGGCAACAATCGGTAGATTGGGTTGCTCTAAGTGTGCGGCTGTAACAACTTGGTCGACTGCGGAACCTCCGTCCATCGTGACAACCAGCGCCCGGGCGCGATCAATTCCGCATGCCCTCAAGAATTCGCCACGCGAGGCGTCGCCGAGATAGACCTTTTTGCCAGCTTTACGTGCCCGACGCACCCGCTCAATATCGGAATCCACGGCGACATAAGGGATGTTTTGTTCAGCCAATAACTCGACCGCGACCACGCCTACACGGCCATAGCCGGCAACAATTACATGTGGGCTGCCTGTCTGGCTTGCCTGCTGTGCTAAGTCGAGTTCTTCCGCTTCAATCGGCAGTTTGTTATTGGCGGCCCCCATGCCATAGCGCGCCAGAAGTGGGATCAAGCACATGGTAATGGCGGCGACTAGAAGGGCGAAGTCCGCTTGGTCGGCGGGCAGCACTGATAGGCTGGTTGCGAGGCCTAAGACCACAAATGCAAATTCTCCGCCCGGGCCTAAGATAAGCCCTGCTTTTAGCGCTGCCGGCCGCTTGATCCCAAAACTGGGGCCAAGTGCGGCCACCACAATGGCTTTAACAGCGATGAGGCCGATTATAGCCCCTGCAATTTCAAGCGGTCGCTCCAATATTTTGCTGATATCGACACTCATCCCAACAGAGACGAGAAACACACCGAGTAGTAGACCTTTGAACGGCTCGATCGTAGCTTCGACTTCGCGGCGGTACTCTGTTTCGGCCAAAAGTAGCCCCGCCAAGAATGCGCCAAGTGCCATGGACAGTCCCGCCGCGGCACTGCCGAGCGCTGTCGCAATAACAACCAGCAGACAGGC